>JAWXAS010000146.1:0-3552 GCA_034439635.1 Bacteroidota bacterium
CTTTTTTACTTTTTTCGGTAGATTTTTATCGCACTATTTTTAAACAAACTCAATATATAACAAGGCTTACAGAGTTTTTGAGGGACGACTATTTAGAAGTTATAAGCAAAAAGCAAACGAATTACTCGAAGAGAAAAACTTGCTTATCGCCACTCAAAAACATTTGGTAGAAGAAAAGAACAAAGAGATAACCGACAGCATCAATTATGCTAAACGTTTACAAAAAGTAATTTTGGCTTCCGATAAAACAATGCGATCTGTATTTGAGCAAAGTTTTATTTTGTATAAACCAAAGGACATTGTTAGTGGCGATTTTTATTGGATATTGCACACCGAAGATAAAACCATTCAAAAAAATACGTTTGCCTTTGCCGCTGCCGACTGCACAGGACATGGGGTTCCGGGGGCCTTTATGAGTATGCTCAACAGTACTTTACTTAATCAAACAGCGTATAACACGGATATTCATACCCCAGCCGATGCGCTTAATTTTTTAAATCAAGAGCTTCCAAAAAATTTACGTTCGCCCGATGATATCGAAAATATTCAAGATGGAATGGACATTGCATTTTGTTTGGTAGATGTAAATAAAAAGATCTTAAAGTACGCAGGCGCAAATAATCCCTGTTGGATCATAAGAGATAACGCATTGATAGAGCTGAAACCAACAAAGCAAGCCATCACCGCGTCTAATGAATACGACAAGAAAAAATTCGGAGATGAAGTATTCACATTAAAAAAGGACGACTGTGTTTATATTTTCACAGATGGGTACGCCGACCAGTTTGGTGGACCTAAAAAAAACAAGTATAAAACACTAAGTCATCTTTTGCTTTCGATCAATACAGAATCATTTGATAAGCAAAAGGAAATTCTAGAACAACAGTTTATGGACTGGAAAGGCGAGCTAGAACAGGTTGATGATATTTTATTAATGGGGATCAAGATCACCTAAGCATAATTCAGCGCACTCTCAAAAGTTTCCTCATTGCTTTGCATCACCAAAAGTTCCCACCCTTGAGGATATGGCGCTTCCAACAAACTTCCTTTTAAAAGATAAGGGTACATTTCGGCGTAGGTTTGTATTTGATTAGCACTTACTCTGCGGTAAATATGCGAACGGTGTAATTTTTCGGTATGCGATAAGCCGGCCGCTGCCATTAGTTCAACGGCTGCTTTTATAGTTTCTGCTTGGTAATTAGATACACGAACTTTTTTGTCGTTTACATCAAGTCCTTTGTATAGTTTTGGATTTTGAGTTGCAACACCGGTAGGGCAAGTATTTGTATTGCATTCTAAAGCTTGAATGCATCCCAATGATAACATCATGGCACGAGCGCCATTACACATATCGGCACCCAATGAAATATTCTTCACAAGATCAAAACCCGTATGAACTTTGCCCGAAGCAATGATCTTAATATGTTTTTTAATTGCAAATCCATTAAGCGTATCGTATACAAAGGCCAAAGCATCGCGCAAAGGCATACCCACTGAATTGCTAAATTCTAAAGGAGCAGCACCGGTTCCACCTTCGCCACCATCTACAGTTATAAAATCGGCAAACACATTTTGTTTTACCATAGCTTTGCAAATGCTAATGAATTGACTTTTTTGACCAATACATAATTTAAATCCAATGGGTTTGCCATCACTTAGCTCACGTAATCTTTTTATAAAACCAACAAGCTCTAAGGGGCTTCCAAATGCTGTATGATACGGAGGAGATAAAACATCTTTTCCTTTTTCAACCAAGCGGATCTTTGCAATTTCATCAGTTACTTTTGAAGCCGGTAAAATCCCACCATGTCCTGGTTTTGCACCCTGACTCAATTTTATTTCCACCATTTTTACATTTGGTAATTTTGATCGCTCTGCAAATGCATCGTAATTAAAAGTACTATCCGAATTTCGGCACCCAAAATATCCTGTACCAATTTGCCAAATTACATCGCCTCCCGGTTCTAAATGGTAAGGACTCAAACCTCCTTCGCCTGTATTATGTGCAAAGCCACCAATTTTTGCTCCACCATTTAATGCCATAATAGCGTTTTTGCTTAGGCTACCGTAACTCATGGCGCTAATATTAAAAATGCTTGCGTTATATTTTTGTTTACAGTCTGGCCCACCAACCATCACTTTAGGATGATGATCTACTTTGCCATGCGGAAGAGGGGCAATAGAATGATTTAACCACTCGTATCCTGTTTCATAAACATTTAATTGAGTTCCAAATGGCGTTGTATCATTTACCTTTTTTGAACGTTGATAAATTACATTTCTACTTAAGCGATTATAGGGAGCACCATCGGTATCACTTTCAATAAAATATTGATACACTTTTGGGCGCATCCACTCGGCCCACCAACGCATACGGCCAATCACCGGAAAATTATGTTTAATAGAATGTTTAGTTTGGCTAAGATCCATTACACCTAAAACAATGATGGGTATAACTGCAACAAAAGAAAATAGTACCCAATACCAAAAATACCCAAGCACCGCAATGCCGACGCAAATTAGAAGCGATTTAGAAAGGAATTTCCCCATGCGATTTGCGTGATTAGTATATAAATATAGAGATCAGATTATGAATTTACAACATAATTTTCCCCTTACTATATTGGATACCTAAAAGAAGGCCAAATCAGTATAATTTCTTATTTTTGTAGGCTCTTTCCTGGCCCCGTAGTTCAATGCCCGCCCGGCTGACTGGCATAAGAATTTACGAATGGGAAAAACGGCCTCATAGTTCAATGGATAGAACGAGCGTTTCCTAAACGCTAAATCCAGGTTCGATTCCTGGTGAGGCTACAAACGTTCTATGCTTATGTTATTCAAAGTGAAAAAGGCGAGTGTTACTATAAAGGGCATTGCGAAAACCTGAGTGAAAGAATAAAAGAACATAACGCTGGTTATACAAGATCTATAAAAAAGAAGACTCCATATAAGTTGGTGTATTTTTGAAGAATTTACTTTAAGAGTGAAGCGGGCAAAAAAGAGAAATATTTCAAATCAGCAGCAGTAAGAAGGTATTTGAAAGGCATATTGGAAAGCCGGACGGACGGGGATAAAACGAGTGTTTCCTAAACGCTAAATCACAGTTCCATGCCCGAATGAGCATTCGTTCATGCGGGGATTCTGGGCGAGGCTACTAAACTTAATAATAAGGGTTATTTCATAAAATTTTGAGGCGATGGAGAATAAAACAAATTGGCTGAAAAGAAATGAAAAAAGAATCGCTCATATTTCAATAATAACTATTTTTTTAGGATTGATACGTTGTATTTCTGAGTGCTATAGACTTGAGTATATCCTTCAGGATAAATTGACTATCGCTATTATAAAACCTTTTATAATAGGAACTTTAGTATCAGCAATTGGTGTTTTTCTAATGGTAATGTTTTATTTCTTTTCAAAATAGAAATTCGCTTTAGGAATTATAACAATTCTACTAATGCTTTTTGTGAAATATTTTTACATGATTAACTAGTCGTCCCTCAAAAACTCTGTAAGCCTTGTTATTATTGAGTTTGTTTAAAAATAGTGCGA
>JAWXAS010000147.1:0-21629 GCA_034439635.1 Bacteroidota bacterium
CTATTTATAAGCAAGCTAATATCGGGGCTGCGTTCATTGCTTTTAAGTTCGTAAAACAAAGTGCATTCACCGTTCTTTATTTTAAATATTTGATTGTTTAAGTTATGGCAATAAATACTTCCCTCAGAATCAATCACAAAATTGAAAACAGAACTGCTTTTGGTTTTATTACATTCTATTTTTTTATAGGTATAATAGTCGAAATAGTAAATACCTTCGTTTGTTGCAAATAAATAATTCAGATTTTTATCCTGAATAACATCATAAATCTGAACGCCTCTAAATTGCTCCTCGCCCATTTTAAAATATGCAGGTTGCTGCGCGAACAAATTGAACACTAATAAACTAAACAGAAATATGGTTCTGATCTTTTTGATGAGTTGATCGGGGAAATTAAATACTCATCGCTTCTTTAAATGTTGTAATAGTTCTTTCAATATCGGCTGCTGAATGCGCTTCATTCACAAAACCAACTTCGTAACCACTCGGGCCAAGATAAATTCCTTTTTCTAATAGTTTATGAAAGAGTGTTCTAAAATAACTCATGCTGTTGGCATCAATTTCTTCGGCAGTTTTAATGAATTTTTTTTCTGTAAATGCCAACCAAAAAATAGAGCCTATGCTAAATACTTTAAAATTATCTTTCTTAATCTCCAGCAATCCCTTTACCAAGATTTGTGTTTTTGTTTCAAGCTCTTGATAAAAATTAGGCTTCAAGCATTCCGTTAATTGTGCAATGCCTGCGCTCATGGCTACAGGGTTTCCGCTTAATGTTCCGGCTTGGTAAACATCTCCATCGGGACTAATACTCGCCATAATTTCTTTGCTTGCGCCGTAAGCACCAACAGGAAATCCTCCGCCAATAATTTTTCCATAGGTTACAATATCTGGTTTAATGTCGTAATATCCGGCTGCGCCTTCAAACCCAATTCTAAATCCGCTGATCACCTCATCAAAAATTAAAAGCGCTCCATGTTTGGTACATGTATCTCTCAAAAATTGTAAATACATTCTGTCTTGCAATATCAACCCATTATTTGCAGGAATTGGTTCAATAATAATACAGGCAATTTGATCTTTAAATTGCACAAAAGCCTCTTCAATTCCTTGCATACTATTTAATGGAACAACAATGGTTTCTTCAACAAAACTTTTGGGCACGCCCGCCGATGATGTATTTCCAAATGTTACCAAGCCCGATCCTGCTTTTACTAAAAGTGAATCAGAGTGGCCATGATAACATCCTTCAAATTTTAATATTTTATTTCTTCCGGTAAATCCACGCGCTAATCTTATCGCGCTCATCACCGCTTCGGTTCCGCTGCTAACAAAACGGATCTTCTCTAAAAACCGATTATTGCTTATGATCAATTCCGCTAATTCATTTTCTAATCTGGTTGGCGCGCCAAACGATGTTCCGTTTTGCATTGTTTTAATTACTGCGCTTAATACTTTATCATTGGTATGTCCTAAAATTAATGGTCCCCAACTTCCGCAATAATCAATGTATTCATTTCCATCAGCATCCCAAACGTGAGCGCCTTTTCCTTTTTCCAAAAAAACAGGTGTTCCGCCAACACTTCTAAATGCGCGAACCGGCGAGTTTACTCCGCCCGGAAAATACTGTTTTGCTTTTTCAAATAATTGTTGTGAATTTGTGTTTTTCATACAGTGCAAATTTAAGGATTAATCGCTTATAGAACACAGATGAAATTGATCTGTATGATTAAAAATGATCCTTCAGTGTTTTATTAAGGGCAAATTTCGCTTCTTGCTAAATAATCTCTATTTTTGATGTCGCTAAATGACATTTGAGAACTCCATAGATTTTGCCAAAAAGTTAGATGCTCAGGATCCTTTAAAAGAATTCCGCGCGCGTTTTTTATTGCCTCAACACAATTCAGAACCCATTGTTTATTTTACAGGTAACTCACTTGGACTTCAACCAAAAACATCTCAAGCCGCTATTCAACAGGAATTAAATGATTGGGCAACCTTTGGTGTGGAAGGACATTTTTTAGCTAAAAACCCTTGGATGCATTACCACGAATTTTTGACCGAAAAAATGGCGAAGATCGTTGGTGCCAAAAATTCGGAAGTGGTAATGATGAATCAATTGACGGTAAATTTGCATTTGCTAATGGTTAGTTTTTATCGTCCAACCAAACAGCGTTATAAAATTTTGTGTGAATCAAAAGCATTTCCTAGCGATCAATACGCTTTGCAATCGCAAGTAAAGTTTCACAATTTTGATCCTAAAAATGCATTAATAGAATTAGCGCCTCGCGAAGGAGAATACAATGTGCGGCACGAAGATATTTTAAGCGCCATAGAAAAAAATAAAGATTCACTGGCATTAATTATGATCGGTGGAGTAAATTATTTTAGCGGACAAGTGTTCGACATGAAAGCCATTACCGAAGCCGGGCATAAAGTTGGTGCCATTGTTGGTTTTGACTTGGCGCATGGTGCCGGAAATATTAATTTAGAATTACATCATTGGAATGTTGACTTTGCTTGTTGGTGCAGTTACAAATATTTAAATAGCGGCCCGGGAAGTGTAGCAGGTGCTTTTGTTCATGAGCAGCATCACAAAAAAACCGACATGCCTATGTTTGCCGGATGGTGGGGAACAAAAAAAGAAACCCGTTTTTTAATGGGCAATGTTTTTGATCCTATTGAAACTGCCGAGCGCTGGCAATTAAGTAATGCGCCAATTTTTGCAATGGCCGCTTGTAAAGCATCGCTAGAAATTTTTGATGAGGCAGGAATGAAAAATTTGATCGCAAAAAGTAAAATTTTGACAAGTTACCTCGAGTTTATTATTAACGATATCAATAAAACCAAAAATAATTGCCTCGAGATCATTACGCCAAAAGAGCTACAAGGATGCCAAGTTTCGGTAGTAGCGCACGGTTATGGCAAAACGCTTTATAATAAACTTATCGAAAGTGGAGTTATTCCCGATTGGCGTGAACCCAATGTAATACGTTGTGCACCAGTGCCTCTTTACAATTCTTTTGAGGATATTTATCGCTTTGGCAATATATTAAAGCGCCTTTTATAGGTCTTTTTCCTAAAAAAAATTTGAGATTTGTTTTTGTTTTTGTATCTTTAAAGCATTGATGAACAGGCTTTTCACACACATTGGTTATACATTGCTTACACTTAGTTTGGCTTGCCCTTTTTTAAGCAAAGCCACAACAGGCGCTCCTTACCAATCGCTTACCCATTGCTTTACCGAAAACAAAGGGCAGGTTGGTGATCAGTTTTACAGCCCTCGACCGGATGTGTTGTTTTACGGTAACGTTGATGCGCTAAATTTTCATTTAAAAAATAACGGGATCAGTTATCAGCAGTGCAGAGTTGATTCGTGGAAAGAAGGAGTTGATGCAACCGACAAAAAAATAAAGATCCCCGAAAAAACTACCATTTACAGAGTAGACATGAATTGGGTAAATACAGATCCAAAAGTACAGATCAACAAACTTAATTCTTTACCGGGCGTTAGTAATTACTATAATACTGTTGCCCCTGATGGTGTTATTGGTGTTGTTTCCTACAGCGAACTTATTTATAGAAATATTTATAAAGGTGTTGATTTACGTTGGTATTATAAGGATGGTCATTTAAAATACGATTACTTAGTTGCTGCTAATACTAATTACGAGCAAATACAAATTGAAGTAAAAGGCGCTACTAAACTTTTTGTTGATACAAATGGCGATCTGATAATTGAAACTCCTTTAGGAAAAATAATTGAGGAAGCCCCCTACGTTACACAAAAAGGAAAAGAACTAAAAAGCAAATGGAGCATCAATGGTACTATAGTTTCATTTCAAATAGAAAATATCGATCCGCTTTTACCTTTGGTAATAGATCCGGGTGTGCGAATTTGGGGAACATATTATGGTGGTAATGGTGGCGATTCAAGTTTAAACAATGCTGTAGATTCAAATGGAAACATTTGGATCGGTGGAACTTCTAGCAGTACTAACGGAACAAGTATAGCAACAGTTGGTAGTCATCAATCCGTTTATGGTGGTGGTGCAGATAATGCTTACATCGCAAAGTTTAATGCAGCAGGCGTTCGTCAATGGGGAACTTATTATGGTGGCCCTGTTAGAGAGTTCGGAATGAATATTGCCATTGATAATGCAGGTAATTCTTATTTATGTGGGCAATCATTAGGTTCTCCCGGAAATATTATTTCCACTCCCGGTTCTCATCAACCTGTGTTTGGTGGCACAGGTGATGCGTTTGTTGTAAAATTCAATGCAAGTGGCGTTCGTCAATGGGGAACATTTTATGGCGATACAGGTTTAGAAGGCGGTAATGCTGTGGCGGTTGATGCCTCAGGAAGCGTTTACCTTGTTGGAAAAACTGATGCGCCTTCCTCTAATGTTATTTCTACAGCCGGTGTGCATCAACAAAATTTTGGGGGCATTGAAGATGCGTTTATTGTAAAATTTAATTCGGCAGGCGTTAGGCAATGGGGAACTTATTATGGCGGAACCGGCACTGATGTTGCAAGAGGGATACATATAGATGCTGCAGGAAATATTTTTGTTTTAGGTTGGACAGATAACAGCATTCCAAATGTAATGGCTACACCGGGCTCACATCAAAATGTATATGGCGGTGGAGGTTATGATGCATTTATCGTAAAATTTAATTCGGCTGGAGTGAGACTTTGGGGAACGCAATACGGCGGAAGCGGAACCGATATGGCTTACGATTGCGAAACAGATCTTTTAGGAAATATTTACATGTCGGGAAAAACAGCTAGCAGCAATAGTATCTCCACTGTTGGAAGTCACCAAGTAGCGTATGGTGGTGGCCCGCAAGATGCATTTTTAGTCAGCTTTAATAGTTTAGGCGTTCGCAATTGGGCAACGTATTATGGGGGCAATGGCGATGAAGAAAGCTGGGGTTGTTCGGTGCACAAATCGGGGCATATAATGATGACGGGGCATACCACAACTTCGGGTGGAACTGTAATTGCAACACCGGGAAGTTACAAGCCTGCTTTTGGTGGAAATACTTGGGATTGTTTTATGGTACAATTTGATCCTTCTACCAATGGTACACGCACGTGGGGAAGTTATTTTGGAGGCGCCGCTGATGAAGTTGCTTATGGATGTACGTCAGATAATGCTTATCATTTTTATATGACCGGTGCAAGTTTCACAACTCCCGGAACTGATATTGCAACCGTTGGAAGTCATCAAACCACTTATGGAGGAGGATTTTTTGGTGATGCCTATTTGCAAAAATTTTACGATTGCCCTGCGCCTTTAGCGCCAACAAATACAACAGTGCCTGCCAATTTAAGTTTTTGCGAAGGAGTAACCACAACTTTGTCAGCTATTAGTGGGGCAACTATGACTTGGTTCTCTTCGCCAACATCTACAACATCTGTTGGAACAGGAAGCGTTTATATTACACCAATTCTTTCTGCAGGAAATTATACGTACTATGTAGAAGCGGCCACTTGTACTGCTAGTCCGCGTACTCCAATTAGTGTAACTGTTTTTCCTTTACCAAGTTTAAATGTAGTTGCTTTTCCTACTTTGGTTTGTGCCGGAAAAAATTCAACACTCAATGTAACTGGCGCTGCAAGTTATACATGGGACAACTCGGCTAATACCAATACTAATGTAGTTACACCGGCTAGCACTTCAGTATTCACTGTAAGCGGAACAAATACATTAGGCTGTACTAATAGCAATACGGTTTTAGTAACGGTTTATCCTTTAGATGTGGTAACATTTACGCCAGAAAAAGACACCTCATGTTTACATATTTTTGGAGGCACGCCTATTTTATTAGTGGGCTCGCCAACGGGTGGTGTTTTTTCGGGACCAAATGTTTCAGGAAATTATTTAAATCCAACAGCGCTTGGCGTTTTTAATCCTGTTTACACGTACACCAATCCAACAAATGGTTGTGTTAATTCGGCAACCGCAACTATTCTGGTAGTAAATTGTATGGGTTTAAATGAAGAGGCGGGGTTTATAAAAAATATTAGCATTTACCCTAATCCTACCAAGGGAAATATTATAATTGAAACCAATAGCGATATTGAAAAAACAATTACCATAGTTGATGCGAAGGGTAGAATAATAAAAAGTGAAACAAGCAAAAGTAAAACACTTTTATACAATATCACTGAAAGTGCCAACGGAATTTATTTTATCAAGATACGTTCAACTTTAGGCAATAAGGAATTTAAACTTGTGAAAGACTAATTTATTTTTGGCCATTGATCCACAAATACATCCCAGCTGGAAAAAGCATTTACTCCCCGAATTTCAAAAAAATTATTTTAAAAAGTTAAAGAAATTTCTTGTTGAGGAAAAAAAGTCCTTTGAAATTTATCCTCCAAGTAAATTAATCTTCTCGGCGTTTGACTTTACGCATTTTGATGATGTAAAAGTGGTGATACTAGGACAAGATCCATATCATGGGCCCGGCCAAGCCAATGGCTTTTGTTTTTCGGTTAGTGATGACTTACGCAAACCACCAAGTTTAGTAAATATTTTTAAAGAGATAAAAACCGATTGCGGTTGCGAAATTCCAACGCATGGCAATTTGGAAGGTTGGGCCAAGCAAGGCGTGTTTTTATTAAATGCCACATTAACTGTACGAAAAGAAACTGCGGGCTCGCATCAAAAAAAAGGCTGGGAAGAATTTACAGATGCTGCAATAAAAACACTTTCGGAAAAACGCGAAGGCTTGGTTTTTTTATTATGGGGAAATTATGCCCGCAACAAAACCATATTAATTGACAGGCAAAAACATTTAGTACTCGAAGCCGCGCATCCTTCACCCCTAGCGCGAGGAGCTTTTTTTGGCAGTAAGCATTTTAGTAAGGCAAATGCTTATTTGAAATCTACCGGAAAGAAAGAGATTGATTGGTGTTTGCAAATTCCGTAAAAACATGGTATTTAATAAGCTCATAAGCATGAGAAAAGGATCCTTATAGGCCAGTGATTTGCTGCCGCTAAAAATCTTTTTGTATCTTCATTCAATAGTACTTAATAAACTCACTCTATGGAAAGCCTAAGACCAAACGCGCAAAGAGCAAAAACAGCCATTATATTAATTTGGGTAGTATTAGGGATAGAGATCTTTTCTCTTGTTTCGGGATTGCTTCAATTCTTGTTGATTCAAGATGCAGCTAACGGCGAACTTATTACCGAAGAAGCCGCTTCGGCAAATGATATGAGAGAAATGACTATAGGAATTATTTACATCATTGCCTCTGTAATTTCTGCGATAACTTTTATTCAATGGTTTAGGCGCGCTTATTTCAATTTGCATCAAAAGGTAAGCGAATTATCCTATACCGAAGGTTGGGCAGTGGGGAGTTGGTTCGTTCCTATTATTAGTTTATACAGACCTTTTCAAATAATGAAAGAATTATTTGTACAAACCAAAGGGCTTCTTATTAAAAACGGATTAGATCTTTATAAAGACTTTAATACCCGAAATTTAGGTTGGTGGTGGGCACTTTGGATCATCAGCAATTTTCTGGGACAGTTTGTTTTTCGTTATTCACGAAACGCCGAATCTATTGATCAGCTAACCGTAGTTACTGTAGCCAGCATGCTCGAAAATTTAATAGGTGTTCCGCTTGCCTTGATAACCATAAAAATTATAAAAGAATATGCAAGCATGGAAGTACTACTTCTTGAAATAAAAGATGAAGAAGGTGGAAATAATAATACGCCGGTTACTTCAGCTTTTTAAACACTTTACACTCCATAAAGCGATGTCGTTATTAAATAAAATATCTCATCTTCCTGATAAAAAAAGATGGTGGGCCGCAATCTCGATTACATTTGTAATTGCCTCGTTGTTAACCATAATTGGTATTTACGGAATTGGAGAATACGGCTTGGCTCTATTTGTATTAACTCCCTTATTTGTTGGCGTGAGTTCTACAACCATTTACGGTTACAATCATCAAATTACCAGAGCACAAGCTTTCACAATTTCGGTGGTTACTATTTCAATAATGGCATTAGTGCTTTTAATTTTTGCCATCGAAGGCGTTATTTGCATTGCCATGGCAGCTCCCATTGCCTTATTATTAGTTTGGTTAGGTAGTGTTATTGGATTTTTGATCGTTTCTAAAACGCCTTCGGGCACAATTACAACTTTAATTTTTCTCTCACTATTTATTCCTGTTACCGGCTTTATCGAACATCAAATCGAAGAGCCTAGTTTGATCGCAGTAACAACTTCGGTTAAAATAAACGCAAGCGCTCAGGCTGTTTGGAAAAATGTGATCGTGTTTCCTGAGCTTGACCCTCCAACTGAGTTTTTGTTTAAAGCGGGAATATCTTATCCCATTAATGCAACCATTAAAGGACAAGGCGAAGGCGCTATTAGATATTGTAATTTTACAACCGGAAGTTTTGTTGAGCCAATAACCCAATGGAACGAACCCAACTTATTAAGCTTTGATGTTGAACAGTCGCCCGAGCCAATGACTGAACTTAGTTTTTGGGATGTTGACGCTCCGCATTTACACGATTATTTTGTTTCTAAAAAAGGACAATTCAAGCTTATCAAAATAAGTGATACCGAAACCCTATTAGAGGGAACTACATGGTATTACAATAAAATAAAACCAAATTTTTACTGGAATTTATGGAGTGATCATATTATTCACAAAATACATGATCGTGTTTTACTTCATATTAAAAAAGTTTCAGAAAATAAATCACCTCCAATAAGTTCGTAAAGTACTCACTCCCTATTGCATTACTTGTTGACGATCTTGCAAAAAGGATCCTAGTCAACTTTTTCCTTTATCTTAATAAACCAAAGTCTCCACAAAAGGATTTAGAACTAAGGAAGGGGGATTTTTTGGGTAGAAAAATACGTTAGCACATCATTTTAATGCATTAACACCGTTTACTATTAAAAAATAAGGCTTCTATTTCAAAGTTTTAAAAATCTCGAAATACTTTTCTTTATTCGCCTCCACAGAATATTTTTCTTCCACTCGTTGTCTCCCTCTTTTTCCTAAGGCTTCACGTTTATTTTTATCGTTGATCAATTCCTCCAAGGCATTCATCCATTCTTCTTTTGTGTTTACAATAATAGCGCAGCCGCCAGCCGCAATTTCAATGTTCACTCCTACTCCACTCATCACTACCGGAACTTCGCAACTCATATACGTGAGCGCTTTCAAACCACATTTTCCCTTAGCCCATTCATCGTTTGGCAAAGGCATAATACCAATATCAAAACTGTTGAGCTCATTTACTTCTGTTTCCACACTCCAAGCCATTCCTTTTATTCCTAACTGTTGGTTTGTGTAATTTGCATCACCCAATACTTTAAATTGTAATTTACCTTTGTATTTTTTATTTAGTTCAATTAAAACGGGAAGTACTTCCTCAAAATGTTTAATGGTGCTAAAACTTCCGCTCCAACCAATAGTGATGTTTTCTTTGCCGCGTAATTCGGGTTTTGGAATGTGCACTTTAGTATCTACAGTTGTTGGAATTACTTTTATGCTTGCTTTTGTAAATTGTTTTGCTTTTTCGGCCAAATAATTATTTCCGGCAATTACTACATCAGCAAACGAAACATTTGATTCAAACTTCTTTGGATCTTTTACCCACTCCCATTTTTTATTTCCCGGGCTGGTATCTGCCATCCAAATAGCATCGTCAAAATCAAAGATCACTTTTTTTCCGCTCTTGTGTGCCAACATTTCAAATTGTGAGGTTCCAAAAAAACTTGCCTCACGTTGAATAAAAATAATATCAAAGTTTTTATAGCGAGTAACATCATTTTTTCTTTGCAAATGCCCTTTTATAAGGATGATCATTTTTTTAAAAAATCTTCCTTTATCATAAAACAAGGTATCGTCTTTTTCATTCAATAATGGCGCCCAAGTAAATTCAAACCCATGCTGCTGCAAATACGGCAAATATTGCTCGAATCTGTATCGCTGACTAGGCGAACGATTGGGGCGGTGGGCAACGAGTATGAGTACGCGAGGCATGAGAACAAAGATATGAAATAAGAAGAAAAAAACCGCATTGCGTCCCTTCTCCATTGGAGTGGTTTAAGGTGAGGCGACTACGCCTTTGTTTTCCGCCACTAAACACCTATATTTACTCTATGAATTTTGCTCTTCGTATCCTCTACATTTTTGCATTCATTTTCTTTTCAAAATTCTCCTTCTCTCAGGTAAAAGATTCTATTTATTTAATGAATGGCCAAGTATTCGGCGAAATGGTATTAGATAGTTCATTAGGCGCAGTTACCGTTAACGATCCCGAAAAACCAGGAAAGCGTTTGCATTTTGAGTTAGATCAATTGTATAAAATTAGATATGTAAGTGGTCGTGAACATTATTATTATTCTCAAGATTCATCAAAATATAATTGGTTCACGCGTGAAGAAATGGGTTTGTTCATTAAAGGCGAACATGATAGCCGTCGTTTTTTTAAACCCAAAGCATGCGGTGTTGCCGCAGGAATTTTTGGATTTGTTGGCGGCATGAGCGGAACATTTTGGGGACCCATTCTTCCGTATGGCTATATGGCCTTTAGCGGCATCACTAAAATTAAAATAAAATCCAAAAGCGTATGCGATCCTCGCTTTTTAGATTATGATGCCTATATTTTAGGATACGAACGAAACGCAAGGCAAAAACGCAAGATCTGGTCGGTAATTGGTGGAAGCATTGGTTTACTGGCGGGATATGGTTTTTACGCCGTCTTTCATGATAAATATCCGGAGAAGGCCCCAAGTTTTTTACAAATTAAATTATGATACAACAAAAAATTATTTTACTGGGCAGTGGTGAATTAGGAAAAGAACTCGTAATTGCTTTGCAACGCTTAGGACAATATGTAATTGCCGTTGATAGTTACGAAGGGGCTCCTGCTATGCAAGTAGCGCACGAATTTGAAGTGATAAACATGTTGGACGGAGTTGCCCTAGATGCAGTAATTGCAAAACATAAACCAACTATTATTATTCCTGAAATAGAAGCCATTCGCACCGAACGTTTTTACGATTATGAAAAACAAGGTATCACAGTTGTGCCAAGTGCAAAAGCTGCTAATTTTACCATGAATAGAAAAGCAATTCGCAACTTAGCCGCAAAAGAATTAGGCATTAAAACCGCGAATTATTTATACGCAACCACTTTAGAGGAATTTACACGAAATATAAAAATCATTGGAATTCCTTGTGTAGTAAAACCACTAATGAGTAGTAGCGGAAAAGGACAAAGTGTTGTAAAAACTGAAGTAGACATTGAAAAAAGTTGGAACTACGCTATGGAAGGTTCGCGAGGCGATTATAAAGAAGTGATTATTGAAGAGTTTATTAAATTTAATTCGGAAATAACTTTGCTAACGGTAACGCAAAAAGTTGGACCAACATTATTTTGTCCACCCATTGGGCACCGACAAGAACGCGGAGATTATCAAGAGAGCTGGCAACCTTGCGCTATTAGCGAAACCGATCTAAGAGCAGCCGAACAAATGGCCGAAAAAGTTACAAAAGCATTAAGTGGTTCGGGGCTCTGGGGCGTTGAATTTTTCTTAACTGATAAAGGCGTCTATTTTTCGGAATTGTCTCCCCGCCCTCACGATACCGGCATGGTTACCTTAGCTGGCACACAAAATTTTAGCGAATTTGAATTGCATGCGCGCGCGGTATTAGGTTTGCCCATTCCAAATATTACTTTAGAACGCAAGGGCGCTTCGGTAGTTGTGTTAGCCGATAGAGAAGGAAAAGTAAAGCAATACGAAGGCGTGAATGATGTTTTGCATACAGATCGAAGCGATATCCGTATTTTTAATAAACCAACTACTCGTCCTTACCGCCGAATGGCTGTAGTACTAACTTACGATAATTTAAACTCAGACGTAAGCGTTGTAAAACAAAAAGCGATCGACCTCAGCAAGAAAATTAAATTAAATTACAGTAATTGAAAAAACTCTTTTTTATATGTTGTTTGGCATTTACCACAGCCTACTCGCAAAATTTATTTAACGAGAAAACACAAAACACTATGCTCGGTAAATTAATTACCGGCGATTCATTAGCGTATTACCAATGTAGAGTTGTGGATGCTGATATCCAAGTTACAACAGGCAATCAAACCATTGAAAGCGAAAAACAACAAATTACCATTACCGAAAAATTTGTGATCAGTTTAAAAAAGAATGAATATTGGGTACGATATTATACTAGCGGGTTAACTGTTTTTCCTAACCGAAGATTCTCGGGTTTAAAGATCCGACAAAAGGCCTATTGGAATTTTAGTTTTAGGGTAGAACGAAAACTCGAGGATAAAGAAGTTGAATTTTTGGCCACTTTACAGACGGTAGGGAAAGAAACAACAGAGTATGATTTTGCACTGACGAAACATACAACAAATCAAATTATTATTAAGCAAAAGAAAAACTTTGAGCAGTTATTGATCAAGGAAAAAGTTAGCATTTCGGAGGTATTAAAGCTATAGGCACAAAGTTTTTCTTAGTTTTTGCGGCAAAAAAAATAGTAGCACATGAAACTAATTGGTAAGGGATCGAAATTAAATAGCATCTTTAGATTAAAGTGCCCGCGTTGCCAAAAAGGCAATTTATTTTTGAATAGAAATCCTTACAACTTTAACATCCTTGATAAAATGCCGCACTATTGTAGCGAGTGTGGCGAAGATCTTCAGCGTGAAGTAGGGTTTTATTACGGCGCCATGATGGTTAGCCATGCCACAACAACTCTTATTGCCGTAGTTGTACACTTTACTGTATTCCATTTTTACGGGTGGGAAATAGCGCCAAATTTAATAGCTTTACTATCTGTGTTAGTGGTAATGATGCCCGTTATCTTTAGAACCTCCAGGGCCATTTGGATCAACATGTTTAGTAAATATGATCCAAATGCGCTTGTCAATAAAATTAATCGATCAAATGCGAAAAGAGATTATCATAGATAAAGCTTTCCATCCTAAAAGCTGGCATCACTTTCCCTTCTGCACTTTTTCCTTAGCATGTTGAATAATAAAAAACAAGCTATACGGTTCCCCAACTTTTAAACTTATTTCTAGGATCTCCATAAAATTTCCGTCCTCATCTTGTCCCGAACCTTTATTGCCAATGCCACCATCAATATATTTATAAATATAATCTTGTCCATCCGTTGGCCCAAGTGAAAACATGGGCGTTTCCTTTGATTTTCCTGTTCCACTATAAGCCATCGCCTTAAATATTTTTTGACCTTGCTTTACATAAAATTTAGCGCTATCAATGTAATGGGCCTTGTAATATGAAAATGACTTTTCGTAAATAACTTTTACGCTTAAAGGATGCGTTTTTAAAAACTCATTGGCTTTTTGAAGCGCCTCATCGTATTTCCCTTCGGCATTAAGATTGTAAATAGCATTCTCCTCTTTTAAGTCCTCGTAGGGTTTGTACTCAGTTCTTGCGGTAAAACCAATTAATAAAGCTAACACCTCAGGATTGCTAAGGGTGCTATCATTACTTTCAAATCGCGATAATAATTTATCGTAACACAATTTATCATTGGCATCTTTGGTTTTGGTCAAAATGGTTTTGAAGTCATTTTTGTAATTAAAATTGTTTTGGGCACTTGCAATAAATCCAAAGGCAGTTAGTAAAATAGCGAGCTGTTTTTGCATGCTTAAATGTAGTGATTTTTTTAATGTAGAGGCAGAAGCCGAAGAGCCTATTTATTGTACTTCGCAACGTTCGCCCAGGCGGATGGCAGAGGATGTAGATTAAAACTAAATACCTAAAACCAATAAGGTGGGCGAGAGGAAATTTTGTTACTACTACCAGGTTCTGGTGGTCCATTGCACTCACTATTTGACCTTTGCGAGGGGTCAGCGCCCTTGCGGTTTCTGCCTCTACAAAATTCTTATTATATTTACCATTATGACCAATCGTTTAAACATCGGCGAAGGAAAAATAAGCGGCTTCATCTCCATCTTTTTAGCGAGTCTTTCTTTTTTAGCAGTGTTTTGTTTTAAGTATCCTAAGCTTCTTACGTCTCCTGAGTTTAGAAACATCTACACAGGCGAATCAATGAAGATGCTGTTAATAGGTGTAACCGTAGCTTCATTTTTGTTTGCGGTATTGAGTTTTATTTTAAGTCATAAAAAGTCCTATGCCTTAATAGCTATACTAATTATTGTAGGCATAATTTTTATTGGTGGTTTTTCGGTTGAACCAAGTAGTGTTGAAAAAAGCAAATGGTATTTAGGTTTAGATTGGTTATTGTTGGATCTGTTACTCATGGCTATAATTTTTGTTCCTATTGAAATGGTATGGCCAAAAAATAAAGAACAAGCACGTTTCCATGATGAGTGGAGAACCGACCTATTATATTTTATGGTAAGCCATTTGTTCATTCAGTTTTTTAGTGTAGTAGTTACTACAAGTGTTACCAAAACATTTGGAAATTTAAGTTTAGGAACATTTCAGGCTTGGGTGCAAAGTTTACCATTTGGAGTGGAACTGCTTTTGGCTTTTTTTGTGGCCGACCTTTGCCAATATTGGGCGCATCGCTTTTTTCACTCGCATGAGTATTTATGGCGCTTTCACTCTATACACCACTCCACTAAAAGTATGGATTGGCTTGCCGGAAGCAGAACACATTTCGTTGACATTTTCGTAACGCGCTGTGCGGCCTTTACGCCACTTTATGTGTTTGGATTCTCGCCATTGGTGTTTAATATTTATATTTTATTTATGGCTATACACGCCGTTTTAATTCATGCCAACACCCGCATCAATTTTGGCTTTTTAAAATACATTTTGGCCACACCACAATATCATCACTGGCACCATTGCGAAGACCCTAAATATTACGGAAAGAACTTTGCCAGCATTTTTCCTTTTATTGATAGAATTTTCGGAACTTATTTTTTACCCGGCAACGAATGGCCCGAAGGTACAGGGGTACATGAAGGGAATTATCCTAAAGGTTACCTTAAACAAATGATCCATCCTTTTACTAAAAGCCCATTTGATAAAGATCTGAATATGGCGGACAGGGATAAGAGTCAGAGATAAATTAATGTTGCGAACGCCTAGGGATATAGCAATGCTGAAGAATAAGTGAGATTTTCTCAATAAAGCCGAGTAAGATTTTTTTAATCTAGCCAATCTATTCTTCTTTATATTTGTATTGTATTAGAAACTAAATTGAACATTATGAAAAAAAAATCTCAATTCTTACGCTTTACCGAACAAAAAGTGCTTGAAACAGCGGAGCTAGTGATTAATGAATCCATAAAATTAAATTTACCAAAAGGGCTGTATTTTTTAAGTGTTGAAATTGAAGCTCAATACAAGCTATTTAAAATTATCAAAGAATAAACTAATTCGCTCATTTCACTAGACAAGCCTTATCCTTTTGCTTGAAGATTCTTCTCTAAAAGATACTCTAACTTCTCTTTATTCAGATTCGCATTTATCTCTCCGCCTACTGTAAGGCTCACGGCCCCGGTTTGTTCACTTACAGAAATTGCAATAGCATCACTTACTTCGGTTACACCCACTGCAGCCCGGTGGCGCATACCGTAATGCGCCGGGAAATTTTCTTTTTCGGTAACGGGTAATACACAACGAGCTGCCACTACTCTGTTTTCTTTTATAATTACAGCGCCATCGTGTAAAGGCGAATTCTTAAAAAAAATGTTCTCAATTACTTTACTATTTACTAAGGAGTCGATAGGTGTGCCACTTTGTATATAAAACTTTAGATCGCTGCGGCGAGAAACAATAATGAGTGCTCCGGTTTTTGTATCGCTCATGTTAAAACAAGCTTCGCAAACTTCTTTGATATCTAAATACAGGTCGTTTTGCAAAGTGGTGCTAAACTTCAATACATTTTTCCAATTGCGATTCTTTAAAAATTCGTTGGAACCTATATATAATAAAAATTTCCGTATCTCTTGCTGAAACACCACCATAATTGCTATAACGCCCACATTTACAAATTTGCCTAATATGGAGCCTAGTAATTTTAATTCAAAGGCTCTCACAATAATATACACAACGTAAATAAATGCTAAGCCCAAAAAAATATTAATGGCCGTTGTGCCCCTCACCAAATTGTAAACCAAATACAAAATAATGGCCACCAAAAAAATATCAATGGCATCGGTAACGCCAAAGGAGAGGAATAATATGTGAGGAACTATTGTCATTTATTCATTTTAGAGACAGAAACCACAGAAGTGCTACGCACTTTACAGAGGTTAGCACAGAGATCACAGAGTTTATTTTTTTCGCAATGGTGATTCTCTGTAGCTTCTGTGAAAACTCTGTGAGGCGCCGAAGGCCTCTGTGGTTTCGGCCTATAAAGCCTTTTATTTAAGTTTATGACTATACTTATCATACAGCTCATGCACCAAACCATCACTCAATCCAATTTGCGGTACATAAATTCGTTCAATGTCTGCCGTTTTCATTATGGTTAAAAATATTTTAGCGGCAGGAATAATTACATCGGCTCTATCGGGTTTTAATTCCAAACGTTCAATTCGCTCTTGGTAGGTATACGAATTCAACATTTCGTAAATCCCTTTGAGTTTATCATAACTTAAATGTTTGGTTTCCTTTTTACCACTCATTTTATAGATCTTATTAATGTTCCCTCCCGATCCAATAGCAAATAAAGGATGAATGCCCACGGTATTTCTCTTGAGCCAGATCCTCATGTTTTCCATCTCGTCCTTTTCAATTTTATCTAGCAACATCCTTACAGTTCCAATGTTAAACGATTTGGCGGCAATTACTTTATTATTAAAGTACAAAGTAAGTTCGGTACTTCCTCCACCCACATCAATATACAAATACGCGTGTTTAGGATTTATAAGTTCTTCGATGTGATTACTAAATACTAAACTTGCTTCTAGCTTACCGTCGATGATCTCAACTGTTAATCCCGTTTCTTTTTTTACCTTTTCAATGATCTCGGCGCCATTGCTAGCGTCGCGCATAGCACTTGTGGCCACCGCTTTAGAGGCTAGCACACCATATGCTGTTATTAATTCGCTAAATCCCCTTAAGGCTGTAACCAACCGATTGGCTTTTTCTTCCGAAATTTTTCCGTACAAAAAAACATCTTCACCCAAACGAATGGGCATACGAATTAATTCTTCCTTACTAAAATGAGGTTTTCCGTCTACTTTGTACACTCTACAAAACAAGAGGCGCATGGCGTTACTTCCAATGTCGATCGCGGCAAATACCATTAGTTCATTTGTGTTTTAAATTGCTTTGTTTTGCTCAAATACTTTTGAGTGTCTTGCAGCAAATAGTTATATACGTCATCTTGTACGCGTACTTTCTTTTCGCCCTTCTCAACTTTTTTGTAAACGTTCTCTTGGTAACGGTCGAGTATTCTCAACTTAGTGTTTCCTGATAATTGAATATTCACAATATCTTTTATTTGTTTGCGAACCTCTTCGTTATAAATAGGTACCGCCACTTCGCTACGGCTATCCAAATTCCTACTCATCCAATCGGCCGAAGAAATATAAATTTTTTCTTGCCCACCATTATTAAAAATAAAAATACGTGTGTGTTCTAAATATTTATCCACTAGGCTGTAAGCTTTAATATTCTCGCTCCATCCTTCCATATCCGTTACCAAACTACAAGTGCCGCGAACAATTAGTGTAATTTTTACGCCTGCCCTGCTAGCTTCGTACAATTTATCTATCATCTCGCGATCTACCAAACTGTTTAGTTTTAAAAAGATGCTTGCCTTCTTTTTCTTTTTGGCGAATTCGATTTCGCTATCAATTAACTTGGTAAATGTAGAACGCATAAAAAATGGCGCCACCGCCAAATGTTTAAATGGCGATACCTTGAAATTATTTTCGTAGAACTCAAATACCTTGCTTACTTCACTTGTAATGTCCTTATTGGCGGTGAGGTAAGCAAAATCAGTATAAATGCGCGCGGTTTTCTCGTTAAAGTTTCCGGTACCAATATGTGCGTACTTTACTTCTTTACCTAGTTCTTTAGTGGTGATCAAAAATAATTTGGAGTGAACTTTTAATCCGGGCACTCCGTAAATAACGCGTGCGCCTTCTTCACTTAGCTTATTGGCCCAGTAAATATTGTTCTCTTCGTCAAAGCGCGCTTGCAATTCAACAAGCACCGTTACTTTTTTTCCATTCTTTACCGCATTAATAAGTGCATTTGCAATACGACTTGAATCGGCCATACGATACAAAGTGATCTTGATGCTTTCTACAATAGGATCAATGGAAGCCTCGCGCAATAAATTTACAATGTGATTAAAGGTATGATATGGGTAGTGCAGCAAAATATCTTTTGTTTTGAGAACCTTCAAAATAGTTTGCCTATGATCTACCAAATATTTGTGCTCCATTGGCACCGGGTGCTTGTAAACCAAACTCTTTTCGCCAAGTGTAGGAAAATTTATAAAATCTTTGAAGTTGTGATACCGTCCGCCGGGAATAGAGTTGTCTTTTTTGGCCATCCCAAGTTTTCGCATAATGTACCGTAACATATCACTTGGCATAGCGGCATCGTAAACAAAGCGCACAGGTAGTCCTTGCTTACGAGCCTTTAAGCTCTTGCTCATTTTTTCTATCATGCTTTTGCTTACGTCATTATCAATGTCTAATTCCGCATCGCGCGTGAGCTTAATATTGTATGCTTCCACAGTACGTAAACCAAATACTTTAAAAATAAGATCGGTATTAAAACGGATCACATCATCCAGTAAGATCACATAATGTTTATCGCCTTTACTTGGAATAACAATAAAGCGCGATATAGCACGCGAAGGAATTTCAATAAGCGCGTACTTATTTTTTTTTGTGTCTTTGATCTCGTTTAATTTGAGGTACAAATAACTTGCTTTGTCTTTTAAAAAGGGGAACGGTTTTGTATCATCAGTAATGATAGGGAAAAGCGAGGGCATGATCTCTCGCACAAAAAAATCGTGAATATAAGTTTGCTGATCGTTGCTTAATTGTTTTTCGTTGATGATAAAAACGTTGTTGTCTGCCAATTCTTTTAGTAATTCTTGGTAGATTTCCTCGAATTTCATTTGCTGTTCAATAACTCTGCGCTGTAAACGGGTTAATAATTCACTAGGGTCTTCGCCATAAATATCCATGGCTTTCTTTCCAAGCTTTACTAAACGGCGCACAGTTGCCACGCGAACGCGGTAAAACTCATCGCGGTTATTACTAAAAATACCTAGAAATTTTAAGCGCTCGATGAGTGGTACGGTATTATCAGCTGCTTCTTGCAGTACGCGTTCATTAAAAGAAAGCCAGCTTATTTCGCGGTTGATATATGGCGATCTTTTCTTTTTAACAATTTTAGCCATTGGTTTTTTCAGAACAGATTATTTAAATTCCTTTGGGAATTGATTGAACAAAATTTTTCCTTTTTTATTAGTTAACTCTTTCCAGGTATTCACATCAAATTCCACAGCTACAATAGCGCAGGTTGGAATTTCATCAAAAAAAAGATCATCGGTTAATTCATTAACTAAATTGGTAACGCTAGGGTTATGACAAAAGATCATGGCGCTTTGGTGGTTATTATCAATTTGGATGACCACATCTTTTAATGTTTTGGCAGTGCTTTCGTATAGGTGTTGTAAAACCGTTATGTCGTTGGTAGGAAAATTCATAGTACGCGCAAACACCATGGCCGTGCTTAAAGCGCGCGTGGCATCGCTCGAAATAATTGTATTTGGCACATCATGCTTTTTGCTATACCACTCACTCATGGTATAAGCATCGGCATTACCGCGCGGCGAAAGTGGGCGGTCAATATCCTTCAGTCCCTCATCTCCCCAATCGCTTTTGGCGTGCCTAACAAAAATTAGTTGTTTCATATGCTATGTTAAATTGTTTTTTTTTATGATACACGAATCAAGACGACAAGAATCATGGCCTGTGTGTTCTAGGCATCTAAGGTCTTGCGTCATGTTGTCTTGTGTCATAAATCGTTCCTTGGAAATGTTTATAAATATGCGCATTTGTATGTTATAAAAACTATAAATTTACATACAAGCAGGGCCTAATTATGAGCAATAAATCAACAATGATTGCGCCAAGTCTACCTGTGCTAGATTATAGAACAGGGCAGAAGCTAAAAACAAATTAACTTTATTAACATGAATGAAATTAAATGCCCAAAGTGCCACGCGGTTTTTAAAGTCGATGAGGCAGGTTTTGCAGACATTCTTAAACAAGTAAGAGACCATAAATTTGAAGAAGAATTACAGATTAGGTTGGCCCATGCGGAAAAAGACAAGGAAAGCGCTGTGAAACTTATTGAAGCCAATAGCGGACTTAAATTGTCGGAATCGTTAGCACAAAAAGACACAATAATATTGGAGATGAAAGCAAAGCTTGAAAAGTCAGAAATGGAAAAAAAACTTTCTGTAACAGAGGCAATCCGAAAAATAGAAAAGGAAAGAGATGATTTAGCAAATAATGTAAAACATAAAGAAACAGAAAAACAATTACTAGAAAAATCTTTAAGTGAAAAGTATTCTGCTGAACTAAAAACAAAGGACGATATTATTAAGATGAAAGATGAAGAAATTGCACTTCGCAAGGATATGAAACTCAAACTTTCAACTAAAATGGTAGGGGAAACCCTTGAGCAACATTGCGAAATTGAATTCAATAAACTTCGTGCAACAGCCTTTCAAAAAGCATATTTTGAAAAAGATAATGACTCTAAAGCTGGTAGTAAAGGCGATTTTATTTACAAAGAAACAGATGACTTTGGTAACGAAATCATTTCTATAATGTTCGAAATGAAAAATGAGGGTGACGAAACTGCAACAAAAAAGAAAAACGAAGATTTTTTAAAAGAGTTAGACAAAGACAGAAAAGAAAAGAAATGTGAATACGCAGTTCTCGTTACGCTTTTAGAAGCTGATAACGACTTATATAATGTCGGTATTGTCGATGTTTCCCACAGACATGAAAAAATGTATGTTGTACGACCACAGTTTTTCATCCCAATTATTACGCTTTTACGAAATGCGGCTATGAACTCAATGAAAGTTAAAGCAGAATTAGCTATAGTAAAAAGTCAAAATATTGATATTACAAACTTCGAAGAAAATATTAATACATTTAAAGCCGGGTTTGCGAAAAATTATGAATTGGCAAGCAGACAATTTAAAGCAGCTGTTGAGGAAATAGATAAGACAATTGACCATCTTCAAAAAACAAAGGAGAATCTTCTTGCATCTGTAAACAATCTACGTCTCGCTAACAGTAAAGCAGATGATTTAACGATCAAAAAACTGACAAGAGGAAATCCTACAATGACATCAAAGTTTGAAGAATTGAACAAAAAACCGGATTAAAACAAAAAGCAGCGCCTCAGGGTGTTGCTTAACACCACACATTTTTATGGATCGGTAAAAGGAATATCGAGGAATGCTGTGGGGGATATTAAATTGCTCGAATAAATTTCCGGGTTGTTACAACTAATTAGTCGTCCCTCAAAAACTCTGTAAGCCTTGTTATTATTGAGTTTGTTTAAAAATAGTGCGATAAAAATCTACCGAAAAAAGTAAAAAAAGGGATTAAA
>JAWXAS010000148.1:0-5648 GCA_034439635.1 Bacteroidota bacterium
AGTACCCAGGAGGAGACTCGAACTCCCACACCTTACGGCATACGCACCTCAAGCGTACTTGTATACCATTCCAACACCTGGGCGGGATACTTTCCGGCAACAGCCGAAACAAACACTAGAGTAATAATCTAATAGGTCGCAAATTTAACGAAAAAAGACTGTTTTTGCCCCTAAAACCACCGTCTTTTTTGTCAAATACCAATATTTTCCTATTTTTGTACCCCGATTATCACGCCGCTGTTTGCACTAGGCAAATTATGCTGATAAACGAAACACCGCCAAAGCGGATAAAAAAAGAAATAATGAGTTTATTATTAGATTACGTAAAACAACAACTGGTTCCTGTTACCACGCACCCAATTTTTCGTGCCGGAGATACAGTTACAGTTTCTTACAAAATTAAAGAGGGTGAAAAAGAACGTATCCAGCAGTATACTGGTGTTGTTATCCAACGCAAGAATGAAAGAGCAACTGCTACTTTTACAGTTCGCAAAATGAGTAATGGTATTGGTGTTGAAAGGATCTTTCCTGTCGCATCTCCATTTATTGATAAAATTGAAGTTACTAAAGCTGGTATCGTTCGTCGCGCTAAATTATTTTACTTACGCGAAAGAACAGGTAAATCTGCTCGTATCCGTGAGAAATTATCGGGCAACGATCAAAAAAAATAATATTAAGATCCAATATATAAAAAAAGCTGCTCTCGGGCGGCTTTTTTTGTTTTACTCATTTGTAAACATCTCTCCTACATTTTAACTAAAAGCCACACTTTTTTTGCATACATTTAATTATATGAAAAAAATATTTTTTATTTCAACGCTAGTAGCATCGATCGCTATTTTGGGCGCATGTTATGTATTTAATAACGGTTTAAAAAAAGAAAAGGAAGAAGGAAATCCTGCTGCGCCTTATGATCTGTTTGCTCAAACGCGCGCATACCCTGATGCTGTGTTTGATGTAAAAGCATTTGAAGATGTAATGATATCTGCAAGTTCTCAAAACAAAACCACTAATGTTTCTTCGTTTGGCACATGGCAAATAGAAGGCCCTACTAATATTGGTGGGCGTATTACTTGCGTGGCAGTGAGCCCAACCAACTCAAATGTAATTTTAATTGGAACTCCTGGTGCAGGAATGTATAAAACAACAAATGGTGGAACTACATGGACACCCGTTTTTGATAACAAACCATTTTTATACATAGGCGCAATAGCGTTCGATCCGAATAATGCAAATATTGTTTACGCAGGAACTGGCGATCCGGATGTTCCGTTCACAGTATTTATTGGAGATGGGATGTACAAAAGTACTGATGGTGGAAATACCTGGGCAAGTATTGGCTTGACCAGCACTAAGATCATTAATAAAATTGTGGTCAATCCAAGCAACTCAAATGAAATTTATGTAGCTGCATTAGGTAATCCTATTATTGCTGATAATAACCGCGGAGTTTACAAAAGCACAAACGGCGGTACTACATGGAGTCAGGTATTATTGATCAATAACCAAACCGGCATTACAGATATTGAAATTAACCCATCAAATCCTCAGATCTTGTACGCAACATCTTACACTTGTATTCGTAATGCCACTGTAAATATTCGTTATTCAAATAATGCTCGTGTTTATAAAACCACAAATGGTGGAACAAACTGGAGTGTATTGGGCGGCGGCTTACCAAACTTTAAAGTGAATCGCTATAGTATTTGTATGAGTAAGCAAGATCCAAATAAACTGTATGTTGCCGTAAGCGATAGTTTGTACACAATGTATTCTGTATACGGAACAACAAATGCAGGAACAAACTGGACAAACCTTGGTAACAATGGAATTTCAAGTAACTATGGTGGATTTGGCTGGTATTTTAGCGCTATTGAAGTTGATCCGACTAATGATAACGAAGTTTATATAGCAGGTATCGAATTCTACAAATCATCTGATGGTGGACTTAACTGGAATTTAAACATGCCTCCATGGTGGCAATATGATGTACACGCAGATATTCATACGATAAATATGATAGCGCCGGGTGTTTACTATTTAGGAACCGATGGAGGAATGTTTTTTACAAACGATGATGGAACAACATATTCCGACATAGATAATATTCCAAATACGCAATTTTATAGAGTAGAAGTGAATCCGTTCACCGGTTTGTATTGGGGTGGTGCACAAGATAACGGAACTTGTTGGGGAAATGCAAGTACCATTAATTCGTGGTGGAGAGAATTTGGCGGTGATGGTTTTCAAATGCGTTTTGACCCAACCGATCAACAAACGTATTATGTAGAAACACAAAATGGTGGCCTCTGGGCAACAAGCGATGGTGGCGCAAATTGGAATAGCAATGATAATAATCTTGATCCTAACGACAGAAGGAATTGGGATATGCCTTATGTATTGAATAGTTTAAATCCAAACACACAATACACCGGAACTTACAGGATTTACAAAAACACAGGTGGGCCTGTAGATAATTGGACGCCTATAAGTAATGATCTTACCGACGGATTAATTTTAGACCCGCGTTTTCATAATATCTCTGCCATAGATAATTCAAATCTTAATGCACAAAAAATTTATGTGGGAACTTCTGATGCCAATGTTTGGATGACCGCAAACGATGGGGCTAATTGGAGCAATATCACCGGCACACTTCCTAATCGTTATGTTACATCTGTTCACGCTTCTCCAAATGTGGCAAACAATGTGTACGTAACGCACACAGGTTATAAGTACGGCGAATATATTCCGCATATTCACAAATCAAGCAACAACGGCACAACATGGGTAGACATCAGCGGAAATTTACCGCAAGCGGGAATAAATGATATGCTGGTTGTTCCGGGTAATGAAAATAATTTATTTGTGGCGAATGATATTGGCGTTTACGTTACTTACGATGCCGGAATTAATTGGTACAGGGTTGGAAATAATATGCCTATTATTTCGGTTTGGGATATTACTTATAATGCAACCACACAAAAATTAGTAGCTGGTACATATGCAAAATCTTTACAAACTATCGACGTAACCACTTTAACTACCGGAATTGCGGCACTTAATAAAAATGCTCCGGAATTATTGGTATATCCAACTATTGTTACAAATAATGAGTTGAATATTAAAACCAGCGATCACGAAAATAATACAAAAGCAAGTATAATTGACCTTAGTGGGAAAACAGTTAAAGAAGTGGATATTGATTCTGAACTTACCCAAGTAGATCTGTCGAACCTTTCTGTTGGCGCCTATTTTGTAAGATGGACTTCAACTAAGGGAACAGCGGTAAAAAGAATCATAAAGAACTAATACGTGTAGAAATAATCCGCGTAACGAAGAAAACGAACTTTTTCGCAAACACTAGTTAATATTTAGTGAAAATAATAAGGAAGCAGCTCTAAGGAGCTGCTTTTTTAATGTTATTTTTACCCCACTAATAAAATAAAATAAATGAAATTTTTTATAGACACAGCAAACCTAGCCCAAATTAAAGAAGCACAAGATCTTGGTGTTTTAGATGGCGTTACAACTAATCCATCCTTAATGGCAAAAGAAGGTATTAAAGGACAAGACAATATTTTAAAACACTATGTTGACATTTGTAATATTGTTACCGGTGATGTAAGTGCCGAAGTTATCTCTACCGATTTTGATGGAATGGTAAAAGAAGGCGAAGCGCTTGCAAAATTGCACACACGCATTGTTGTAAAAATTCCTATGATCAAAGATGGTGTTAAGGCCATAAAATATTTTACTGAAAAAGGAATTAAAACGAATTGCACGTTGGTTTTTTCGGCAGGACAAGCTTTATTGGCTGCAAAGGCTGGCGCTACATACGTTTCTCCATTTATTGGAAGATTAGATGATGTAAGCACTGATGGTTTAAACTTAATAGATGATATTCGTGTGATTTACGATAATTACGGTTATCAAACACAAATTTTGGCGGCTAGCGTTCGTCATCCAATGCATATTATTGATTGTGCTAAATTGGGAGCAGATGTGGCAACTTGCCCTCTTAGCGCTATTTTGGCCTTATTAAAGCATCCTTTAACGGATAGCGGATTGGCACAATTTTTAGCCGACGCGAAAAAATAATTTTTCAAAAATAAATTCAGTGAAACAGGTTATAAAAATATACATCATAATTTTTAACCTGTTTTTTTTATGCTCTTTATCTTCACAAACTGATGAGACAAATACAAAAAATGGTGGTTGGTTCTCATTAGGTGCTCGCAGCACATTGAGTGCCTTTAGTGATGAAGGTGCAGGAATTGGAACCGGCGGGCAATTTCGTATTCAATTAGCAGATCAAGTAAATACCGAATGGTTTGCCGATTATATTACTATTAATATTGATGATAAGGTGCGCAGCGATTATTACCACATTGGATGGTCGGTAATGTTTTACCCTTTAAAAAACGCTAAAAAAATAAAGCCATATATTTTAGCAGGCCATTGTTTTGACTATAATAGAGTAACACTTATCAGTTCGCCCTCTATCTCCGTTGATCGCTGGGGTTCTGCTGTTCAAGCAGGTTTAGCAACTCATTTTAATATTACCGAACGATTTGACCTTACTCTTAGCTCTCAATATATGGTTCATTTAAGTACCGTATTGCGCACACACATTGAGCCTAATAATATTGCTATAACCGAAGAGCAAAGCACAATATTGCATGGCCATTTATTGACCACCATTAGTTTAAACTATAAAATTGGCAAGCTATGGAACAAATAAAAATTTTTTTCATTCTGTTTCTTTTGTTGAGTAACATGTTTGCATATTCGCAGGATCAAATTCCTCGCAAAGGATTAGTAAAAGGGATGGCTACTATTAGTCCCGCTAAAATGTTTGGATATAATGAGTCATATTTTTATTTGCATGGTAATTTAGAGGGCTACTTAAGTGACAATGTTTCTGTTTCGGGTGATGGTTATATGTCGTTAGGACAACAAACGAGAGCGCCTGAGGCTTTTAGAAAGATCAATAATTTATTTTTTGGATTAAATTACCATTTTATAAAAGGTAATGGCGATTTTTATATTGGCGTCCAGCCGGGAGTTTGCATTGCAACACTAGAAACCATTTCTCCAAAAATTCTCATTGCCCATTACGGTACAAGTCCGGTATTCTCAGCTGTTGCTGGCTATAATTATTTTGTAGGAAAATATTTTAATTTTTTTGTGCAAACGCGTTATATTGTTGGCTCACATAATTATGATCTACATAAAAGTTTATCTGAGATAAGGTTTTCAGCAGGATTAGGATTTAATATCAATGCGATGAAGTCTAAACCGAAACCTTCTTGATCGCACAAGAAAATTTACCCAACAATTTTCCTTACTGCCGCATGAAGGATTGTAGTGGAAATCCTTTTTAACCTTTCATATTATTTTTTTAGCAAGTTGGGCAAAAAATATTGTTCGCCGCGGCGAACGTAAAGCCCGACCCCTACAAGCAAAATGCTTTCCGTAAAATTTGCTAAGCATTTTGATTCGTAAGGGGCACGCCCAAAAAATATAACTAGTCGTCCCTCAAAAACTATGTAAGCCTTGTTATTATTGAGTTTGTTTAAAAATAGTGCGATAAAAATCTACCGAAAAAAGTAAAAAAGGATTAAAAAATCGGTAGATGTTTTTAA
>JAWXAS010000149.1:0-8183 GCA_034439635.1 Bacteroidota bacterium
AGGCGATGCTGTGCGTTTGAACCAAATTCTTTTAAACCTTTTGAGTAATGCTATAAAGTTTACACAGAAAGGAAAAATAAACATAGCTGTTCGTTTGTTGAATGAAGACAAAGAGACAGCAACCATTGAGTTTGCAATTACCGACACAGGAACAGGAATACAAGAAGATAAATTAGAATCCATTTTTGAAAACTTTCAGCAAGCAACAAGTTCCACTTCAAGAATATTTGGAGGAACAGGTTTAGGCCTTGCCATCTGTAAACAATTAATAGAAAAACAGGGCGGAACTATTTATGTAAAAAGTAAAGTTAATGAAGGTTCAACTTTTAGTTTCACTTTAAGTTTTCAAAAAACAAATGGAGAAAATAAAAAAGAAAATGGAGACGTGGTATTAGATAATGAAATTAAAAACATAAAAGTATTGCTGGTTGAAGATATTAAACTCAATCAATTATTGATGAAAATTATTTTGGAAGACTTCAAATTCAAATACGATATTGCTGATAACGGAAAAATTGCAATTGAAAAACTACAAACAGAAACTTACGATATTATTTTGATGGACTTGCAGATGCCCGAAATGAATGGGTTTGAAGCCACAGAATATATTCGAAACACAATGAAATTAAAAATTCCAATTATTGCTTTAACAGCCGATGTAACAACGGTTGATGTTGCGAAATGCAGAGCAATTGGAATGAATGATTATGTTTCTAAACCTCTCGACGAGCGAGTTTTATACACTAAAATGATTGAATTATTAAAACCTTAAACGTCAAATAAATTTTTGGAGTGAAAGAAGAACAGTACAACATAATTTAATAAATTAAATAAAAAAATGGACGATAAACAAAAAGATTCTAAAATACTTAGAAGCCAATATATTCCTACTTCGGAATTTTACAGCCAGATAATAGATAGCTTGCAAGATTACTCAATTCTTACACTCGATAATGAATTAAAAATTAATAGTTGGAGCAGTGGTTCGGTAACCATTTTTGGGTATGAACCGGAAGATATTTTAGGCAAAAGTTTTGATATCATTTTTACTGAGGAAGATAAAAAAAATGGAATTCCCCAGAAAGAAATCGATAAAGCACTAAAAGAAGGCAGGGCTGTAGATAACCGTTGGCATATTTGTAAAGATGAAAGTACATTTTACGCTTATGGTTTAGTGTTTCCACTAACGGGTATTGATGGAGAGATGTTAGGTTATGTAAAAATACTGCTAGACCTGACGGAGAGAAAAAAAGCAGAAGATTCAATAAAAAATTATGTGAAAGATCTGGAAGAATTGAATACACATAAAGAAAGCGTGCTTGCAATTCTTTCCCACGATTTACGAAGTCCTCTGTCTTCAATTATTGGAACTGCCAAATACTTGAAAGATAATTTTGAAAAAATGAAGCCCGAAGCACTAAAAGAGATGCTGGAACTTCTTCATGACTCATCCATTGACGAGTTGAATATGTTAGATTATTTAGTGGAATGGGCAAGAGTCAAATATGCCTCAGAAGTATTTTCTCCTACAAAAATAGAACTTGTAAAATATATAAATCAGGTTTTTGATAAGTTGAACGAAATTGCCACTGTAAATGCAATTAATCTCCATCACGAAATTGAAGAAAATGAAAGTGTTTTTGCGGATGGGAAAATGTTACTTTCTATTTTGCAAAATATAGTTTCAAATGCTTTAAAGCATACTAAACCAGGTGGGGAAATCTCCATTTCTGCAAAAAGAAACGAGGATAAACTTATTATAGAAGTTAAAGATAGTGGCATTGGAATGTCGAAAGAAATAGTTGAAAAACTTTTTGCTCCGCAAATGGCTTCACTTTCTAAAGCAAGAGCTGAAAATAAAGGAGCTGGCATTGGCTTATTATTAGTAAAAGGCTTTTTGGAAAGAAACGGTGGTGAAATTTGGGTGGAAAGCATAGAAGGCAAAGGTTCTTCTTTTTATTTTACATTACCAATGAACAAGCCAGTTGACAAAATGGATAGCTTAAGCAAACTAGATCTTAATTAATAATTAATTCAGCGCGCCAATTAATTTGTTAAATATGTACCGGGTGTACTATTCCTATCAAAGCCTTTAGGAAGTACAATACCCCTATTCCTTTTTTTTTAACTGGAATCCATACAAATCCGAAATCTGAGCAACCACCCTTGTATCTTTAAGCATGTGGTTTATGTTTGGTGTGGAAGGTCCAAAATATTAGTGCATTTTTTTGCCTAAGCGAATCTCTTTATATTAAATCTAGTGTAAACATTTTTTAAAAAAATATGGGAATAATGTAATTCATTTCCATTCTTCTATAATGCTATACCTTCATAGTTCTAATACTTTTATGTAATAGATAAAAAAAGTATTATGGAGAAGGAAAAAAAATTAGCAATCAAAATAAATTGTAAAGCTTATGAAAACAAAATCAAGAATAATTTTTATAAGATTGAAATCAAAGAACGTATTGCTTTTGTAAGTCCTTTTTTGCGTTCACCAAAGATGAAAGTAAACGCAAGGCAATTTATTTTTACAACGCTAATAGCATTAATTTCTCCCATTATTACTTTCGCACAATTACCAAACTTAGGCACCGCGATTAACTTTGCCGTGTTTACAACCATTGGAGCCTTGGGCAACACTGCAACATCGAACATTACCGGTAATATTGGTACAAATAATGGCGCCATAACAGGATTTGGGGCACCCACCGTTGTTAATGGAAATATAGAGTGGGCAAATAGTGTAACTGCTCAATGCGCAATTGATGTGCAGGCAGCTTACAATGAATTACTTGGCACTACTCCAACTGTTACTAATCATCCGCCCTCGTTTGGAAGCAGCGAAACACTTTCTGTAGGGGTATACTCCATAGGAGCAGCTGGATCATTAGCCGGAAACCTGACTTTAGATGCTGCGGGAGATCCGAATGCAATATTTATTTTTCAATTTGGTGGGGCCTTTTCTGCAGGAGCTTCTTCCACGTTAATTTTAAGCAATGGAACTAAGGCCTGCAATGTTTTTTGGATTGCAGAAGGCGCGATAAATTTAGCTGCTTTAACAAACATGAAAGGAACACTTATTGCAAACAATGGCGCAATTTCACTAGGTGCAGGCGGAATATTAGAGGGAAGAATGCTTTCTACTGCCGGGGCGGCATCTGTAGACAATGTATCAATAACTATACCCACTTGTGCAGTACCACTCCCAATTGGTTTGCTGTCGTTTATTGGCTACTGCTCTAAAAAAGATATTCTTTTGCAGTGGAGAACATCAACAGAAACAAATAATAACTATTTTACTATTGAACGAAGCCTTACTGCAACAAACTGGGAGATAGTAGGAACAGTTGCCGGAGCCGGCAATTCATCTTCTCAATTAAATTATACATTAACAGACATTACGCCTGGCGAAGAAACGTTATACTATAGGTTAAAGCAAACCGACTTCAATGGAAACTATAAATATGGCGCTATAATTTGCATTAATAAATGTAAAGATAGTGGAGTTGATAATTTAATAGTTTACCCTAATCCTACAAAAGGAAAATTTGAATTACTGCATACTGAAGAAACCAACACTATAAATTCAATTGATATATTTAACTCCGAAGGGGTGAAAGTATATACACCCATCGATTTTCAATCAAAGTTTGATTTATCCAATAATGCTTCCGGAATTTATTTTATGCGTATTCAACAAAATTCAAAGGTTACTAATTTAAAATTAATACTAAACAATTGATGTTCGCATGTTGAAATGGAACAATTCCAAAGTGAAATATTTAATGTTCTATATTCATTCTACAACTGGAATGAACTCAGTGTTAATTCTATTTGGTTCGATACGAATAATTTAACACACTCTAATAAACTTTTACCTTAATACTAATTTTCTTAGTTCACTTTATATTTTTTGTTTCAAGAGAGCTAAGTTCTATTGAGGTTTTGGGCGAGACTGGCTCGTTTTTCCGTTAAATTTTCAAGGCTCAATAAATTATTTGGGTTGAGTAAAAAAATCAATACGATTTGGAAGGAACAACTACAATAGCTAATCGGATGCGGCAAAAAGCATTTATAGTTATTAATGTTGGCTCATTAAGAATCACTTGATAATAAAATGTGAGACATGTAAGTTTATTCTAGATATCTGTAAATTTTACAATCTACAAATCCTCAACTTTGCTAAGGAATAATTATAAACTCAGATAAAAAAATTCACATGAAAAGAAAAATCATACTTAGCGCTTTATTAGCAATAACTACTTTGCTAAATGCTCAAGTAAAAATGGGTGATAATCCAAATACCATAAATGCAGCTTCACTTCTGGAACTTGAAAGTACTTCCAAGGGTTTGCTGGTGCCAAGAATGACTACAGCTCAGAGAGACGCTATTGTTACTCCTCCCAATGGTTTACAAATATATAACACAACAACTAATAAGACGGAGTGTTTCAGATTGACTCAATGGGAATCAGTAAATTTCGACAATCCTTCCGAAAATCTTATACAAGTGTATTCGTTGAGCGATTTGCCCACCCCATCTTCAGGCGCTATTACACTCGATGCATTAAAGATGTATGTTTTTCATGGAATAATTAATATCTCTCCCAATTATCTTAATCTGAATGGAGCGGGGCTGCGAGGAACCGATCCCGCTAAAGACGGGGTAATGTCCTCCGTTTCTGGCGGAGTTTTGAGAAGCACTGGTGTTTCGGTTTTTATTGAAAATTTTGCGGTTATTCCTGCAAGTGGAGGCACAAAAGCTTATGATTTTGCCGATGCTACCGGTTTAAAGTTTTGCAATTTATTTTCAGGATCATCTGTTGTTGAAATTGGAATTCCTTCGTTAGGTGTTGGACAGATTAGTGGCTTCAACGCAATCACTGTTGCCTTAAACTACTGGAAATGCACCGATGGTATAAAAATAACCGGCAATGTTGGAAAATTTGCCGCCACCTTTAATTTCATAACCGGAATAACTAACGGCTCAGGAATAGAATTTCTATCGAGCCTCACCATTAATGATATTGACCTTGCAAACAATTACTTTATTTATACAGGCCAAACAGGTGTGAAAGTAAATGCTGGTTCGTCTATTGATTTTGGTAGAATGAGCACCAATATGTTTCGCGGCGTCACCACTTTATTGAACGGATTTGATTCTTTTACGCCAGGCTGGGAGATGATGATGAATACCAGTATTCCGAATTCACGTTCATACGGCTATTTGTATTATAATGATAATATTACAAGTACCAGTACCTCACCCAACAATACCTATAAAAAAATTGCAGGAACCACCATCGCAACAACGCTTCAAAAATTCTCTTCCCCTGCCAGTAACCGTTTATTGTATACCGGCAAACGCCCAATTCTGGCAAGAGTGCTAATTACTGTTACCGGTAAATCTCCTTCTAATGGTGCAGATTTTACTGTCGCATTAGCAAAAAACGGAACAACCATTGCCGCCCCTAAACAAACAACCGCAGTTATGATTAATAATGAGACTTTCACTTTGATACTTGAAAGCGAAGTAAGCCTTGTTACTAACGACTACATAGAAATTTTTATTAAAACCACAAGCAGCAATTCTTCAGTCCTCATTTCAGACCTACAATTCAGAGTTGAGGATTAATAGCAATCAACTAATAGCAATCATGAAAAAAATAAAAATTATTATTGTTCTCATTTTGTTCGCTGGTTGCTTCAAAGCCCAGCATCAATTTACTAATTATGGTAACCTTACGATACACCCGGGCGCAAGCATTACAGTAATTGGCAATTTTATAAATAACGGAGTGCTACTCGATTCAGGGTCGGTATTATACTTTGCTGGATCAGCACCCCAAGAAATAGGTGGAACATCCACGTCAACTTTTAAGAATGTTGTACTTAATAATACAGCTGGTTCATTTTTAAGTGCTAATGCAAATATTTCTAAAGAATTAAATATTACAGCTGGAACATTTTCAGCCACAGGATTTGCCTTAAAATTACTTTCAGATCAAAATGGAACCGCACGAATCGCCCCCATAATAGGGGACTTTAGTGGAAATATAACCATGGAGCGTTATCTTCCTACTGGGATCACTGACTGGCGTTTCTTGGCGGCTCCAGTTACAGGAGTAACTCTAAACGACTGGCAGGATGATTTTATAACCAGTGGTTTTACTGGTTCCAGCTATCCGAATTTTCCTTTTGTTTCGATCTATACTTACGACGAGACTATTCCCGGCACTAACGAGAATGGGTACAATGGAGCCACTAATGCAACCAATTCTATTGTGCCAGGTATGGGATACTGGTGTTACGTTGGGCCTTCGCCTTTAACAGTTGATCTTACAGGGCCCCCTGTGAAGTTTAATCAGACCTTTTCAGTGAGTTATTCTCCAAGCGCTGGAACAATGCACGACGGATGGGTTATGATCGGCAATCCCTATCCATCGGCTATTGACTGGAGTTCGCCAGCGTGGACAAAAAATAATATTAACAACGCTGTTTATATTTGGAATCCTGCATTGCAGCAGTATGCCTCATGGGTTGCCGGAGTTGGCACAAATGGCGGATCCAATATTATAGCTTCTTCTCAATCTTTTTGGGTACAAACTAATGCCGCTAACCCCACCTTAACGTGCACAGAATATATTAAATCTTCAACCGATCAACCTTTTATGAAAACGAATAATAATATTGCACCAAGTTTTATGAAGCTAACTTTAGGTGGAAATTTATTTACCGACGAAACATATATACGGTTTGATAATAGTGCTACAAATCAATATGACGCGGCCTATGATGCAAGAAAAATAATTAGTTCAAATACCCTGGTACCCGGATTGAGTACGCAAGATATAACAAATGCAGATCTCTCTATTAATAGCTTGCCAGCTATAACAAACAGCCTTAATATTACGGTAAAAACTGTGGTTGGTGTGGCAGGTACATATACAATTACAGGAGATAGCATGGTAAATATGCCATTGGGGTTTTGCATAGTGCTTGAAGATCTTGCGACAACTACTAAAACCAACTTAAGAAACACAACTTCTTATACATTCACGATATCTGATACTACCATTGCCCCAAGATTTGTATTACATATTGGTACTCCCATTTCTTTATCATCAATTTCTACAGAATGTAACGCTGATAGCAATGGACAAGTAATAGCCAAAGGTACCGGAGCAGGCCCTTGGGATTACTTATGGTATAACAACAGTAATACACTTCTTAAAACAACTACTAATACAAGTGTGGCCGACACTTTAAAAAATGTAGTTGCCGGAATTTATAAAGTAAATATTAATGATCCAAATAGTATGTGCGGTCAAATTTCAAATAGCATTATTGTATCAGAGCCTGTTCCGGTTATTTCGGGCTTTACTTTGTATAAATACATGAATAACGGAATATTTACGGATAGTATTATGGTTAATAACATATCTAGCGGCGCATCTACTTACGTATGGGATTTTGGAGATGGAAGTGCTCTCAACACAAATGCAAATCCCGGCAATCATACGTATTATAACATAGGTAATTATACACTTGCTCTTATTGCAACAAATAATAATTGTTCTAGTACCTCTACAAATGTAGTAAGTGTAACAAGTCCTATAATGGTACTCGAAAACACCTTAAATTCTTTGATTACTATATTTCCAAATCCAAGCAATGGTAATTTTTACATTGTTTCTCAAAGCCAACTCACGGAGGATACATATTTGGAAATTCACGACATTGCAGGAAGAAAAATATTAAAAACTGAATTAAATTCTATTAAAACAAAGGTCGATCTAAGTCATAATGCTAAAGGTATTTATTTTTTAAAGATCACTTCGCTCAAACAAATTTTCAACACTAAACTAATTATCGAATAGTTTGTAAGGTGCGATTTTTTTACAACTACTAACTAACGTTATCTGTTTATGATTTATAAAGTCGAAAAACTAGGCTCCCTATAAATGCTCACCGCGTTTTCAACCTCGAGTATGAACCGATTCCGGGTTTATCCAAAAATCAATTTCTAAAGTTTAATGGAGCTCCGCATGGCGACATGATATTGGTTCTGTTTTTATAAAGACGGGGCCATTCTTTAGATAAATAGTCGAACCTCAAAAAGTATTTTTTATTATTTGGGCGCCTTATCGGGCTATCACTTCAAGCTTGTTTGTCCTTTG
>JAWXAS010000150.1:0-3700 GCA_034439635.1 Bacteroidota bacterium
ACCCCGCAGTGCGACAAACATAGCAAAGGGCAAACAAGCTTGAAGTGATAGCCCGATAAGGCGCCCAAATAATAAAAATACTTTTTGAGGTTCGACTAATGAGTCACCAAGAAGAAAGTCCCATACCTGCGTGAGGGATAGAGCCATTATTTGAGCTCCTTTTTTTTACCTATAATTCCAGAAGGATAAAAAAAGAGCGAGTGGCGAAAGCCCGACCCCGCATTGGTAGTTTCAGCGGCGGGGGCACACCCAAATAATTTTCATAATCAAAAATGTGAGCATCAATAAAAAACCCCTCCGAATATCGGAAGGGTTTTTTTATAGTTTATTTTTTATGTATCAAATATAACCAATTACTTTTTTCTTGGTTTTGTTTTTGTGTTTCCACTCAACTTTCCAACCGTAAGCGCAACTGTTAGGCGCAACTGTAACCGGAGTTCCTCCTTGATCAACCGCAAATGTTGCATTTAACGAAAACTCTTTGCTATTCACTTTAATTTCAACAGCACCTTGTGTTGGAGCCCACCATTTGCAAGTCCAGTTCCAAACAATTGGAGTTGTTACTTGGCTAGTAAAAACGTCACCATCACGTGTTGTCCCGTAATTCTCTAGGCTGCTTAACGATTCAGCAGAACCAATTCCTTCGCCTGTACAGGTTAAAATACCACCAGGTATTGTATAAGTAAATTTACGATTGATATTGTATACCGCAGTTTTGTTATCATCAAATGTTACATTTAAACCACCCAAGCTTGTAACCGAACTAGCTAAACTTGTTTGAGTTTTGATGATAATTAATTCCCACCATGTTCCACCGGTAATGTTAGTTAGATTTTGTTTACCGTTTAATTTTACGAATTTACCATCCGATGCGCGTGTGATCTTATAATCCATAAATTCAACTTGAATTACACAGCCTATTTGTTTCCAACGTTTGCCGGTTGCAAAATCAAGGATAGTTAATTTGATACTCCCTTCGCGTTTACGGTTATCTTTCACAGTTCCGTTATAAACAATAGTAATGCTTCCATTAGCTGTATCAGCCAAGTTAACTGTATAGCCGGTTGCAGTAATTCCTAATGCATTATGTAGGGCATTAATGCCATTTGCAGATGCGCCTCTACCATGTAAATTTGCAACGTTTCCAACCTCGGTATTGATCTCGTTAACGGCTGCATCATTTTCTGTTTGCACGTTACGGTTATCTTCCGAAGATTGTCCATTTTCTTCTTTAAATGCTTGTTTCTTTTTACAAGATGTAAAAGCCATTGAGCCTACCATTAGTATGGCCGCAGTTGCTAAAATAAATTTGTTTGTTTTCATGTTTTTTTTGCTTTATACCAGGTTTGACGGCGTTACTTATAAAAGGTTTAATTTTTTGATACACGAATATACAATTTTTTGTCCAAAAGCCAAATTAAGCTCTGGTTATCAGTAGTTTAACAAATAAAATAATTTAAAACTTTTAGCCCTAAAACTTACACATTACCATTACTTTAGGAGAATATTGTAACTTTGTAGTATTATATGTCACACTTAATAGCGCCCTCCATTTTATCAGCCGATTTTGCAAACATCCAGCGCGATTGCGAAATGATCAATAACTCTAAAGCCGATTGGTTTCATATTGATATTATGGATGGTTTATTTGTGCCAAATATTTCGTTTGGTTTTCCGGTACTAAAAGCAATTCAAAGGCATGCTAAAAAACCGTTAGATGTACATTTAATGATTGTTGATCCGGATAGATATGCGCAAGCTTTTAAAGATGCTGGCGCGGAAGTATTAACTGTGCATTACGAAGCATGCACACATTTGCATCGCAGTATTCAAAACATTAAAAGTTTAGGAATGAAAGCGGGTGTGGCAATTAACCCGCACACATCAACGCATTTATTGGAAAATGTTATTAAGGACATTGATCTTATTTGTGTGATGAGTGTGAACCCTGGTTTTGGCGGGCAAAAATTTATTGAGAATACCTTTAATAAGGTAAAGCAATTGGCAGAACTTAAAGAAAAACATAACTCAAACGCCCTTATTGAAATTGATGGAGGAGTAGATCTTAATAATTACAAAAAATTAATTGAAGCAGGTGCCAATGTTTTAGTTGCAGGCAATACAGTGTTTGGATCTAAAGATCCAACTGCAACCATTCAACAACTTAAGAGTTTATAGTGGCAGGCAATTACATCAGCAAAACAGCCTTCTTAAAATTTGAGCAGTGTCGTAAAGCTTTCTTTTTTTACAAGAATCATTATTACTTACGAGATAAACCAAGCGTTGATAAACAACTTACGTTTAAACGCGGACATGATATTGGCGCATTAGCCCAGCAATTATTTCTGGGTGGAATAAATGTGGTGGAAACAGATCAAAACAAAGGCAGAGCCATTGAATACACCAAAGAGCTTATCGAAAAACGCACGCCAGTTATTTACGAAGCAACATTGGTATATAATGGCGTGATGGTAATGGTAGATGTTTTGGTATTAACCGAAGAAGGCTATTTTGCTTATGAAGTAAAAAGTTCGGTAAAAATTTCGGAGATATATATTAAAGATGCCTGCCTTCAGTATTATGTGGTAAAGAATATACTACCTGAGCTAAAAGATTTTTTTATTGTTACCATTAATGATGCCTACCTGTATAATGGAACATTAAACGTGAAGAGTTTATTTAAGAAAAGAAGTATCATTAAAGACGCTTTACGAAATTACGGGTACATTCAAACCCGCTTGGCCGAAGCTAACGAAGTTATCGAACAAAACGTTATTCCAAATGTAGATATTGGCAAGCATTGTTTCTCGCCATACGAGTGCGATTTTTTTGGAACCTGCTGGAAAGATAAGATCACAGAAGAAAGCGTATTTACGTTAGGAAAGATAAATAAGGATACTATATTTAATTGGTACAATAGTGGAGTAAAAACTATTAGTGATATTCCCATTACCAACGATCTCTCAAAAAGTTTAAAGATCCAAATTGAATCAACAAAGCAAAAACAAGCTTATTTTGATAAACCCGGAATAAAAAAGATCCTAGCAAGAATAAAAAAACCCTATGCTGCAATGGACATGGAAATTTGGGGGCAACCAGTTCCGGAAATCATTGGCACAAAACCATTTCAAAAAATTCCTTTCTTGTACACTTTGGTTTCTGAAGAGGGCGAACATGCTTTCTTTTTTGATCATGAGCCCGATGATAGAAGAGCTTTTGCTGAATCGTTGATCGAACAAACAAAAAACTTTGAATCCTTATTAGTGTATGATAAGAGCTTAGAGAATATGGTAATTAAAGAACTTGCTGAGCTATATTCCGATCTCAACGAAACATTAAAAACTGTTGGTTCAAAAATGATCGATATTTCTGATATCATTCATGAACAATTATATTTCCATTATCAGTTCAAGGGAAATTATTCTTTAAAAGCGGTTTCCTTGGCCATTTTAAATGAAGATCCATTTAAAGACGAACAGATCACATCGGGCTTGGAAGCTATGAATGCCTTTGTATCATTCCGTTTGCACGATAATATCATAGAAAAGCAACAGATAAAGGAGGATCTAATAGATTATTGTTTGGCCGATTCCCGCGCCACATTTTTGATTACCGAAAAATTTAAAGAACTTACGGAATAGAGGCAGAAACCGCAAAGTATCTTCGATATTAGCAAAGAAACCGCAAAGAAACCGCAAAG
>JAWXAS010000151.1:0-37092 GCA_034439635.1 Bacteroidota bacterium
GCTATGTTTGTCGCACTGCGGGGTCTGCGCAGAAAAAGCGAAGCCTACTCGTAGCGCAAACATTAAGCAAAGCCCTAAACAAGGCTTTTCGTTCTATCCTGGGCGCAGCTTTACGGTTTAATTTACAATTAAAAACATCTGCCCCTTTTTTAATCCTTTTTTACTTTTTTCGGTAGCTTTTTATCGCACTATTTTTAAACAAACTCAATAATAACAAGGCTTACAGAGTTTTTGAGGGACGACTAATTAAAAAACTCACTCGCCAAAAAATCAGCTCGCAGTTTTCCTTCGGTATTCAAGGTGATAATGCCATCTTTTGAATCAAAATATTTTTGATGTTTTTTTACTGTGCTCTCAAAAGAAACAAGAACTTCCTTTCCAAAACGTTGTTCAATTTCCTTTGTATCACAACCCCAAATAGTTCGCAATCGGGTTAAAATATACTCGTTGTAGTGTTCTTGAGGGCTTAATGCTTCTTTTTCAGAATAAACTTCATTGACATTTACTTTTTGAATGTAGACACTGTTGCTTGACACATTCCATTGCCTGCTTTCGGTATTAAACGAATGTGCAGATGGCCCTAAACCCAAATACTTCGCACCCTTCCAATAATTGCTATTGTGTTTTGAGAAATAATTCTCTTTTCCAAAATTAGAGATCTCGTAATGCACAAAATCATTTTTTTGCAATAACTCTATCATCGTTTTAAATTGCTCCGAACTCAAATCTTCCGAAACTCCAGGTTCAGTTCCTTTTTTGTGATCTACTCCTAATTTTGTTTTTGATTCTATGGTTAAATTATAAGCCGAGATATGCTGCACATTTAAATTCAAAGCGCTTTGCAAAGTTTTCTTCCAGCTTTCCCTGCTCTGAAACTTAGAACCATAAATAAGATCAATGGTGATGTTCTCAAAGCCTTTATCCTGCGCCAATTTTACGCAGTTAAACGATTCGGTGGCACTATGCGCTCGGTTCATCCATTTTAATTCCTCTTCATTAAAACTTTGTAAACCTATGCTTAATCGATTAATGCCCGAGTTTTTCAATTGCTCTAGTTTTTCCTCGTTAATATCATCCGGATTGCATTCCAAAGTGATTTCTGCATTTTTTACAGCTTTGAATTCCTTATTTATTTTTTGCAAAATAGAATTCAATTCATCTTCATTTAAAACACTTGGTGTTCCTCCGCCAAAATAAATAGTTTCGATCTCTTCTCCTTCTAAATATTCTTTACGTTGATCTATCTCCAATAAAATTGCTTTTACAAGATCTGATTTAGCGGCCATGTTTACGCTAAAATGAAAATCACAATAGGTGCAAGCTTGTTTGCAAAATGGGATATGTAAATAAATTCCGGCCAAGGGTGTAAAGTTAAGGTTTTTAATAGCCACAAAGGCACCAAGACGCGAAGATTAGTACGTTCCTTGCGTCTTGGTGCCTTTGTTACAAAAAATAAAAAAGCCTCACACTCCTGCAAGGCTTTTCAAATCATTATCAATTTAAAAATTAATCTCCGTAATCTACATGAGCCTCATTAAAATTTTTCTTCATTTCTTTCTTTTTGGCTTTCAATCTTTCTTCCTTCATGGATGCAAATTTTGTTTTTTGCTCTGCGGTTAAAAAGAAATTTACCGATGTTTCAAAAGCGTCGTTGTTTGCTTTTATTTCTTTATGAATGCTTTGTCTTTCTTCAGGCGTAGTTGACCCTTTTAATTTTTCGTGCAAAGGCTGGTTTACCAAAGCGCGTTTTAAAGCGGCTACTTCCCAATCGGCTTTTTGCTGAGCTGTTAAACCTAATTTTTTCTCAGCATGATTCGCCCCTTTTTTAGATTTCTCTTCAGGATTTAACTCTTTCTTTGTAGCCTTCGCTGTGCCGGGAGTTGCAGTAACTTCTTGTGCTAAAACTGCAGTATTAAATCCTGCAATTACGGCTAATGTAATAATGGTCTTTTTCATTTTCTCTATTTTTAGTTTGGTCATAGTTTGACCCTGTTTTTTACGGTTAGTTTAATGCTTAAAAATAGGCAATTGTTAACAGATTAAAAAACCATTCACTAACCCATATATGGGTTATAAGAAGCGGGAACGGGGTCTCTTTTCGCTAAATACACAAAATACGTTCAAAATTCATGTTTTTTTATAGTCTACTGCCCAAATATCTCTTAATTATAAAGAGGTTAGTTGTAAAGAGCCTCTTGTTGATATAAAAACCAAGAAGTTAAAATATAAAAATGATACGGAAATATCTTTGCATGGATGATATTCCAAAACTTAGCTGCTGCTAGAAACATAGTGTTTTATTATTTTTTCGTAGGGTGCATCTTATATTGTAATGCGGGTTTCTCACAATCACGTACTGAAAAGATAAAGGCTTATATTGAAAAGCATAAAGAACTAGCCATAGAGCAAATGGCAAAATACTGTATTCCGGCTAGCGTAATTATGGCGCAGGCCATTAAAGAAAGCGGTTTTGGAATTAGTAATTTAGCAAAAGCCACCAATAATCAGTTTGGCATAAAATGCCATAACGAATGGGGTGGTGATTCGTACACCTTTAACGATGATTCGCTTAACGAATGTTTTAGAAAATACAATAGCGTTGAAGATTCGTATAATGATCACAGCATGTTCTTGGTGTCTCGTCCAAGATATGCTCATTTGTTTAAATTGAAGATAACCGACCATTATAATTGGTGTGTAGGCCTTAAGCAAGCAGGTTACGCCACTGCTTGGAACTATACCGACGAACTTTTGTTGATCATTGGTGCCTTTCATCTGGATGACTTGGATAAAGCCAATTGTTTACCAGGGCATAGCACTTACGAAGAACTTACGTTTCATGCCGAAAGAAACATTATAGAAGTGAAGGAAAATTATTTTACCAACGCAGAAAAGGCTATCTTGGCTAAAGTAATTTTTAACCAAGAGCTTGCCAGGGAAGAACCTCTTTTAGTAAGGAGTAACGATTCGGAGCACGCTGAATAAAGCGTTATGAAACATGTAATAGTTACCGGAGGAGCCGGGTATATTGGTTCTCATACGATCATTGAGCTTCTGGAAAAAACAGATTATCATGTGATCTCCCTTGATAATTTCTCCAATTCATCGGAGGAAAGTTACGAGCGCATAGAAAACATTTCAAAAAAGAATTTTACAAAAATAAATGTTGATCTGTGCGATCTTGAAAAACTTTCTACGGCACTGTATCATTTTGATGATATTGAAGGCGTGATACATTTTGCAGCCTTTAAATCGGTTGGCGAGAGTACAGAAGATCCTTTGAAATATTACCACAACAATATTGGATCATTAGTAAACATTTTAAAGATATGCGAACACAAACAAATCAAACATTTTATTTTTTCTTCGTCGTGTTCGGTTTATGGAAACACAAACGTATTACCTGTTACCGAAGAAACACCATTACAAAAAGCTGCTTCGCCTTATGGCTATACAAAACAGGTGGGCGAAGAAATGTTAGCCGAATTTTGTTCTGCAAAACCATTTTTAAAAAGCATTGCTTTGCGCTATTTTAATCCTGTTGGTGCGCACATGAGTGGTTTAAATGGAGAACTCTCCAGTAATAAACCCAGCAATTTAGTTCCTATTATTACCCAAACTGCGGCCGGAAAAAATTCGTTAACCGTACATGGCAATGATTATGATACGCGCGATGGCACTTGTATAAGAGATTATGTACACGTAAGTGATATTGCCGATGCGCATTTAAAAGGATTAGAATTTTTGGTTAGCGGTAACGCCAAACAAAATTATTCGGTTTATAATTTAGGAACCGGCAATGGCGTAAGCGTATTAGAAGCCATAAAAGCCTTTGAAAAAGTAACCGGCCTAAAATTAAATTATACCATTGGGCCACGCCGTTCAGGTGATGTGATTGAAATTTATTCTAACAGCACTAAAGCCCGCAACGATTTGGGATGGACAGCAAAACTTAACATTGATGATATGATGTTGAGTGCCTGGCAATGGCAGGGCGTGGTGTAGATAGCGTCGAGAAAACAATACTGGTCACTCCTGCGTATAGATCCTCTTTACCCTTGATGAAATATTAGTAAGCACTTCATAAGGGATAGAATTCATCACCTTGGCCATTTGGTTTACTTGCTCGTTACTTTCAAATACAATTACTTCATCGCCTTCTTTGCATTTTACATTGGTAATATCTACCATGCACATGTCCATACAAATATTGCCAACGGTTTTGCAGAATTTAGTGTTTATCCAAACGCCATGATGTTCGTTTCCTAAAGTGCGATGGAAACCATCTGCATAACCAATAGGAATGGTGGCAATGGTCATATCACTTGCTACAATACCATTACGGTTATAGCCAACCGTTTCGGCTGTTTTTACTTTTTTAATTTGGCTAATGCGCGTCTTTAATGTATTTACATTTTGAAGCAAAGTATTTTCTTCTTCGTTCACACCAAAACCATACATACCAATTCCTAAACGCACCATATTAAAATGCGCGTTCTTAAAACGAGTAATGCCGCCTGTATTACAAATATGCTTAAGGGTAATATAACCAAGAGCTTTTTCAATTTTATCGGCGGCGGCTTTAAATAATTCTATTTGCTGCTGGGTAAATCTGTCAAGGTCCTTATTATCCGATCCAACCAAATGACTAAAAATACTTTTTACTTTAATTTGCTTTGCACGTTTTAGTTTTTCGCACAATTCATCCATGTCCTCAGCTTCAAAACCCAACCGTTTCATGCCGGTATCAATTTTTATATGAATAGGAAAAGTTTCCTGAACTCCCAATTTATCTAAAGCATGAATAAAATCTTCTAATAATTTAAACGAATAGATCTCGGGTTCTAAATTGTATTTAATAATATCCTCCAACGAATCGCGTTCGGGGCTCATTACCATAATTGGTAAACTAATAGAGGCGTCGCGCAATTCCACGCCCTCATCGGCATAAGCCACTGCTAAATAATTAACGCCAATGTGTTGCAATGTTTTTGCTACTTCGCTACTTCCACTTCCATAACCCATGGCTTTTACCATGCACATTAATTGGGTTTGTTTGCCAATTAACGAGCGGTAATGATTTACATTATGCGTTAATTTATTAAGATCAATGTCTAAAATAGTATCATGGCTTTTTAACTGAAGCGTTTTGCTGATCTTCTCAAAATCAAACCTGTGTGCGCCTTTTAAAAGTATGCTGGAATTGTTCAGTTGCGCTTTTACCTTTTTCTCATCGGATAAAAATGCTTCTACATCTTTGTAAAACATAGCATTTACTCCAAATAAATCCTTGTTTTTTGAAACAGCATTTCCAATGCCGATCAACAGATCAATATTGTTTTGCCTTAATAAATTCGCCAGATCTTTATACAACTCCTCTTCCTTTCTGCCCGATTGTTCAATGTCGGAAACGATCACCACTTTCTTTTCGCGGCGATGTTGTTGATTTAAAAATGATAAGGCAATACGTATAGAATCGATATCTGAATTATAAAAATCGTTGATGATGATAGAGTTATTTATAGCATTTTTTACTTCCAAACGCAAAGCAATACTTTGCAAGTGATCTAAACGTTTTTGAATTATCTCTGCGTTATATCCCAAATGCAACAAGGTAACCACACAAGTAGCAGTGTTTAAAAGCGATGCTTTATCAATAAACGGAATACGATACGTTTCCTTTTTACCATTTTGAGTTAATTCAATTGTTGAATTAGTTAAGCTCGGAACATAATTTAATTTATACGTGCTATCATTTCCTGAACCAATGGTAATAGCCATATTTTCCGAAAACCTCAAGGTGGGATCATCAAATTTATTGGCAATTACACGTTCGGCGCCACGATACAATTTCCACTTTTCGGTCAGTTTTTGTTCTCGGCTTTTAAAACCTTCGTCGTGGGCCTGCCCTAACGAGGTAAAAACACCAAGCGTTGGCTTAATAATATCATGTAGTTTTTGCATTTCGCCGGGTAAAGAAATTCCAGCTTCAAAAATGGCGAGTTGATGCATCTTATTTAAATTTAAAACACTCAACGGAACACCAATTTGCGAATTATAACTTTTAGGACTGCGGCAAATGGTTTTATCTTCTTTTAATAATTGGTAGAGCCATTCTTTTACAATGGTTTTGCCATTACTACCTGTAATTCCGATAACAGGAATATTAAATTGCGAACGATGATGTGCGGCGAGATCCTGCAAAGCGGTTAGTGTATCTTTTACAAGCACAAAAGAAGCTGTGTTGCGAATAAACTCTTTATTACTCACTACAAAAGCTTTTACGCCTTTTTCAATAAGTTCGTCGATGTACCTATGCGCATCATTTCGTTCGCTCACCAAAGCAAAAAACAAAACTTCTTCGCTGTGGATCACTTGCCTGCTATCGGTAATGAAAACCGAATATGGCATTTCGCCAATACCATGAAGCGTGCCTTTTACAATGGAATTTATTTCGGAAAGTGTATACACTAGGTTTGTGGATTTGAACTATTAAAACATTGTCGGCATAAAGGCTTATAGTTATCTGTTTCGCCCAACAAAACCAAATTTTCATTGGCCACAGTTCGGTGCGAAACGTAAGCTAACTGACCACAATCTAAGCAAATGGCATGAACTTTTGTAACATATTCGGCACTGGCCAACAATTGTGGCATTGGCCCAAATGGTTTGCCTTGAAAATCCATATCTAAACCAGCTACTATAACCCTAACGCCTTTATCAGCTAGCTGTTTGCACACATTAGGAAGTTCATCGTCGAAAAATTGCGCTTCGTCAATTCCCACCACTTCAGTATCGGCAGCTAATAAAAAAATATTGGAGCTAGATGCAACCGGCGTGCTGTGAATTTCAATTCCTGTGTGCGAAACTACCTTTATATCGTGATAGCGGGTATCTACGCTTGGCTTAAAGATCTCTACTTTTTGCTTGGCAAACTGTGCTCGTTTTAAACGCCGGATAAGCTCTTCGGTTTTGCCCGAAAACATGCTTCCACAGATAACTTCTATCCATCCACGCTTCATACTAGCTCTATTTTCTTCAACAAACATTGTTTAAAAGGCGTTAACAACAAAAAATTAAAAGTAAGCCAACATATTATAAATTCAAATTAAATTTAAGGATAAATTTACACAGTATGAACATCGAACAAACACTTGGCAAGCTTCAAGATCTCATTCACGAAACATTGCCAAATTTAGAGCTTTTTGTTGACGGAAACGTGCAACCTTCGTCGACCGATTGTGAAAATTTGCAAAGACAGTTGTTCGATCTCCAAGGAAAATTGAGTGTTTACAAGCATTTGAAAACAACCACCGAAATATCTCCAAGCTTTGGCATACACTCCAAAGTTAGCGAAGCAAGCTTTGTAAAAGAAGAGATAAAAGTTACTGAGGATCTAAAAGAGTCTACTCCTGAAGTTCTAAAAGCATCTTCTTATGACACACTCACAAATGAATATAAGAACGAAGGAAATCATAAGAAACTCGAAATCTCATTGAATCAAAAATTCCAGTTCATTAATGAACTCTTTCAGCAAAATGCCACTGAATATGGCTTGGCCATTGATCAATTAAACAATTGTGCCAATGGAGCCGATGCTGAATCGTATCTTTTGAGTTTAAAGTCGGTTTACGATTGGAAAGATCAAAACGACACTTACAAACGTTTAAGAGAACTTTGCAAACATCGTTTTGCGTAATGAGGATCATTCTCCTTTTTTTAATTACGTCATTTAGTCTTAACGCGCAAGACATTGATTATACAAGAAGTGTTATCAAATTTCTTACCTCTAAAAAATGTTTGGGCCGCGGTTATGTAAAAAATGGACAAAAATACGCTGCTGATTTTATTGTGAAAGAATTAGAGAAGAGTAAGGCAAAACCTTTATTTAATTCAACCTATTTACAAACCTATTCGCATCAGGTAAATACCTTTCCTAAAAAAGTAGACGTAAAAGTAGACGGTAAAAAATTAATTCCCGGGAGAGATTTTATTATTGATCCTAATTGCGAAACTATTAAGGGGAAATGGGACTTAGAAAAAAAAGATAGCATAAATTATATTTGCAAAGATAAAAGTAAAGCATGCTCGGTAAAACTCGTAAAAAAATTAACGCATAGTGTTAGTTCATTTCACATGAAGCCTGCCAAGATCGAATTATTACGATCGCGATTTCCAAATGACATAAAAAACATTGAGTTGAATATTGAGTCGGTTTATGTAGAAGATTTTAAAGCCAATAATATTGGTGCTTTTATAGAAGGGCAGAATAATGATTCGATTATTGTTTTTACAGCACATTATGATCATTTAGGGGCGATGGGAAAGAATTGTTATTTCCCGGGCGCTAATGATAATGCGAGTGGCACAAGTATGGTTTTGAACTTTGTGAAACATTATGCTGCTACTAAACCAAAATACAAAACGGTTTTTGTTCTTTTTTCGAGTGAAGAAATAGGTTTACTGGGCTCAAAACATTTTAGCGTGAATTCGCCGTTTGATCTTAAAAAAATAAAATTCTTGATCAACCTCGATCTTTTGGGCACAGGCGATGATGGTATGATGGTGGTGAATGGTGCCATTTTTACAAAGCAATTTGAATTGCTCCAGAACATAAATAAAGAAAAGCAATTGGTAAAAGAAATCAAGAAAAGAGGAAAGGCTCAGAATAGCGATCATTATTGGTTCACCGAATTAGGAGTACCTTCATTTTTTATTTATACGCTAGGTGGTGTTTCTTTTTATCATGATATTGATGATGTAGAAAAAACCTTGCCTCTTACCGATTACAAAGATGTTTTTACCCTCTTAGTGGAGTTCGCCCAAAAACTTTAGATTTCTCGTGGCTTAGCGTCATTGTGGCTACAATTAAACGGCTGAATTTTCTTTTTTACGAAAGATCAAACGCAATACCGGAATAGCGGTTAAAATAATAAGTGCAATAAAAATATAGCCCATATAATTTGTTATGCCAGGAAAAAGTGTCACCAAATAATAACCAATAGAAGCCAGTCCAAATATCCACAGCACTGCCCCAACAATGTTAAATACCATGAACTTTGAGAAATCTACTTTTACAACGCCGGCAATTATTGGGGCAAAGGTTCGTATCACCGGTAAAAAACGTGCGAGAATAAGCGTGGCATTACCACCGTATTTTTGATAGTACTTATTGGTAGCTTCTAAATGTTTTTTCTTAAAGAATAAAGTTTCTTTGCGCTCATAAATACGTTCGCCAGCTTTTTTACCAAACCAATATCCAAACATATTTCCTACCACCGCCGCCATGATCATTAGAATAACCATAGGGATAAAATTCACGTTTAATAAGGTAGGTTGTGATTTACAAAGAATTCCGGCAAGTAATATCAAATTATCTCCAGGCAAAAAAAAGCCAACTAATAATCCTGTTTCGGCGAAGATCACAAACAACAATAACCATAGGCCACCATACTGAATGATGCTTTGAGGATCGGTTAATGTTTTGAGGAAATCCCACATAATACCCTGAAGGTAAGATTAAAAATTACAAGAAAATTATTATAAGCGTTAAGCGATGTTTATTTCTTTATCAATTTCCGTGAGTCAAGTATTTTACCGTTTTGATCTTTTACTTGCAGCATATAAATGCCGTTTGCTTCCTCCAAAATATCAATAAGCGTTTCCGGATAGCAATTTCCCTTGGTAATTAGTTTCCCTGAAATGTCGGTAATAAGATAAGAAGCCTTGTTTACATTCATCATTTTCAAATTATAAATACCGTTTGAGGGATTTGGGCTGATGTTGATATTGGAATTCAAAATTATTTGATCGGGAACGGAAGTTAAAGTTACATCTTGTACCGGGCCAATTACTTTATTGATTACCCAATTATTTGGATCGCAGGTAACACCAATTACAGTTCCTAAAACCGGAAATGCGTAAACCTCTGTAGTATTGCTATGCATCACGCGAACAATAGTATCTGCGACACTTGTGCGCTGAATTTTATATTCCATTGGTGTGATAAATAAAGGTACAGAAGAAGGGAAAGAAGTACTTTGAGTTGATTTTATCACAGCAGTATTTCCTACAAAATTCCAACTCACATTAAAAGTTGGATAACCTTCTCCGTAATACCACTGATTAAAAAATTGGGTTGGGTTAATTGTGGTTTGCGCTTGGTAATAATTCGTAAAATCAACTGTTGAAGCAGTGCTATTTTTATATTGTGTTTGAAAACCTCTCAGGGTTTGAAACCATAACGAATCATTATTAGTAAGAAAACGTAAGGTGTGAATAATAGAACCTCCTTTATCGTAAGTTAATCGGCTACTGAAAATACGAGTTGAGTTTAAGGTGTCGTTTCCCGTAAAGTAAACACTTCCTCCATTCTGTGTCATTACATTATTATGCGCACTTAATAAGTTAGGCGCAAAGTTAGGTAGATCTAAATATTGCGCCGTTAAATGTTCTGAATAGGAAGCAAACCCTTCGTTGATCCAAATGTCTCCCCAGCTTTTACACGTTACATTATCCCCCCACCATTGATGTCCAAGTTCGTGAGCATCTATGTAATAATCAAAAAATCCTAAACTCGTCATTGTTTGATGTTCCATTCCTCCACCAAAAGGAGCCATGCAATGGCCGTATTTTTGCTTGAAGAACGGATACATGCCAAATGAATTACACATAAAATTCATCACCTGCGGTATTTTATTTAATTCTACTTTTTGCGTATTGATCCAAGAGGCATTATTAATGGCATTATCATAAATATAATTTTGTATGAGTATAGAATCATTTGGCAAGTACAAAGGTTTGGCATACAAATTATATTCCTTATATCTCGCAATAGCAACTGAGATCAAATAATAATTGATCATATGGTTGTTTTTCCACTCGTGTCTTTTTTTATTTCCAATGATCACTGTATTCTTTAGCAAACCGTTTGATCCTACTTTATTTGTTGAATCGGTTGTAATGTCTACCCAACTCGAATCAATTTTATCGGTTAAAATTTGTTTGCATGGCCACCAATGATACGCTGCCACAGCTTCGCTCAAACTCCAGGTAACTTGGTTTCCCCAAGAGCCGGAGGTTGCATTACTAAATCCACTTCCAATTGCTGCAGCACCAACTGGAGGTGTTCCTTTATAATAAATTGTAACCGTAAAACTTTGTCCGTTTGGAATTGCACTACTTGGTTTTATTTTAACCGCACTATCCACGCGCGTTGCGGTAACTAAACTTCCGTTAAAACGAATAGAATCGATGGTGTGATTTTCGTGGAGCAAACACATGAATGTATCCATAGCAGCTGCAGTAACTGTTGCAACCGTTTTTACTCCTCCGCTCACCAATTTTGTTGTTCTCTCTAGATTAAGCATCATATGTACAAACTTCACATCATACTTCAATTCGTGAGATATATTTGGTAATAAAGCGCTCGTAGCTTTCTCGTGATCCATTAATTGTTGAGATAAAGCTTGTTTTACTTTAGCGCATTGATGCTCTTGCCCAAAAACCAAAGAAGAAATAGAAATAAGAACTATTAAAAAAATGTTTTTCATGTGACTAATGATTTATCGCAATTTACATCAAAAAAACCGTAAAAACCACCGTATTTAAAGGTACTATTTTGCTTTTTTACCCATGTAGAAACCAAAATTGATTACTTTTGCAAGCATGATAACGTATAATCCAAAAGACTGGTTCAAACTCATCACTCAATTTCACAAAAGCGATACCTTCCGTCGCCTTATTCCGGTGATGATAGGTATTGGTGTCTTTACGGCAATTATAGTTAGCTTTGAGATATATGTTTTTCACTGGTCTTACAAGAACAATACCGTTACTCATTCGATTCTAGGTTTTGTGCTTTCGATGTTGCTTGTTTTTCGAACTAATACAGCCTACGAACGTTGGTGGGAAGGAAGAAAGATATGGGGAGATATTGTAAATCAATCGCGCAATCTTTCTATCAAACTTAGAACCTATATAAAGAAAAAGGATCACCGAAATGAACTCATTCATGCTATTTACACTTACAATTACATCATCAGAGATCATTTATTGCCTAACCAGATCAACACAGCTAATTTAACTTGTTTACCAAACGATCTGCAAAAAGAATTGCTCGAAAGCGAGCACCAGCCAAATACCATTTCAAAATATCTTGCGAATAAAACTGAAGAGCTTCGCGCAAAAGGCGAGTTGACCGAAATGCAAGTGCTGATGCTGAATGAGGAAATGAGATCCTTTGTAAATAACTGTGGTGCTTGCGAGCGTATAAAAAACACTCCAATTCCGTTCTCCTACAATATATTTTTAAAGAAAATTATTTTTCTTTATGTGATGTCTATCCCTTTCGCTTTTGGTCCTGAATTTAGGTACGTTACAATTGTTATTTCCATTGTAGTGCTATACGTATTTGCAAGTATTGAATTAATAGCCGAAGAGATCGAGGATCCCTTTGGTGATGATGATAATGATCTTCCGTTGGAAGATATTTGCGATAGAATTAAAAATAACCTACTTGAAATAATGAAATGATGAAGAACGATATTGTATTAAAAGCCGCCAAGGGCGAAAACGTTGATCGCGTTCCCATTTGGTTAATGCGTCAAGCCGGAAGGATTTTACCTGAGTACAGAGCAACGCGTGCTAGAGCAAAGAATTTTATTGAATTCGTAAAAAATCCTGAACTCGCTTGCGAAGTTACCATTCAGCCGGTTGATATTTTAGGAGTGGATGCTGCTATTATTTTCAGTGATATTTTAGTGATACCCGAAGCCATGGGTTTGCCCTATGAAATGATAGAAGCAAAAGGCCCTTGGTTTGAAAAAACAATAAAGAACAAAGCCGATATTGACGCTTTGCGAATTGCTACGGGAGAAGATCTTAACTATGTATTGCAAGCTTTACGTTTAACTAAAAAAGAATTGAATAACCGCGTTCCATTAATTGGTTTTTGCGGAGCGCCGTGGACCATTTTAGCTTACATGATTGAAGGAAGTGGAAGTAAAACATTTAGCAAAGCGAAGCAATTTTTATATACGCAACCTGAATTAGCGCACTTGCTATTTGATAAAATAACCAAAAGCAGTATTAATTATTTAAAAGCGCAAATTGAAGCAGGCGCAGATATGGTTCAAATATTTGATTCGTGGGCAGGAATTTTAAGCGAGAAACAATATTATGAGTTCGCTTTAAAATACATTAATGAAATTGTAAACGCCATTAAACCTTTAGCGCCAATAACTGTTTTTGCAAAAGATGCGCATTATGCTCTTAAAAAAATAAGTGAAACCGGTTGTAGTACTATTGGATTAGATTGGACCGTGGATCCTGCCAAGGCAAGAGTTGAAGCCGGAAAAAATGTAACGCTACAAGGAAATACTGATCCGTGTTTGCTTTACGCCGATGAAAAAACTATTGCAAAAGAAACCGAGATCATGCTTAGGGCTTTTGGGAAACAAAGATACATCTGTAATCTAGGGCATGGTTTGTATCCCGACATTGATAAAGAAAAAGTAAAGTTCTTTGTGAGTTTTGTGAAGGAGTTTAAATTCTAAAACGCCTTCCATAATTTTGTTTTCAGCCACGAATTACACTAATTTTCACTAAACTAAGCAAACCCAGATTCGTGTAATTCGTGGCTAAAAAACGCGAATACTAAAACTACATTCGAATTTTTTCTCCGGTTGCAATTCAATAATTCCTCTTTTTGTTTTAAGATCTCCGCCATTATTAACGCCATCTGCGATTCCGTGCCAAGGCTCCAAACAAACAAATTCTTTGCAACCCTTTTTACTCCAAATACCGAAATAAGGCCAACCGACACAAGTTAATTCAACGCCTTTGCCCGAAGGCGAAATTAAACTAATTGAATCAATTTGAGAGTCTTCAAACACTAAAGCATCCGTATCAAATAAGTCGATACTCAAATTCAGATCACCATTGGTTAAGAATAACTCCTTTTTACCATCGCTCAACAATCCATCTGATAAAACAGTCGTTTGATATTTCTTCGTTGAATCTAATTTCAATTTATAGTCCTCAAACTTTTCGTTTTCTAATAAAGGCACCTTAAAGCCTGGATGCGCGCCAATGCTAAAAAGTAAAATTCTTGATGAAGGATTACTTACTTCATATGTGCAAATTAAATTGTCGTCCTGCAAAATGTATTTGATGGTGAGGCTAAATTCGAAAGGATATACCTTTTTTGTCTCAATACTGCTCACTAATTCAAAATGCATTTCCTTTCCGCTTTGAGAAATGCATTTGAATTCTTTATCTCTTGCAAAACCATGTTGTGATAAAGAATAACTTTGATCATCATAATTAAATGAATTATTTTTTAATCTCCCAACAATTGGAAATAGAACGGGCGTATGCCTTGGCCACGCATCTGCTCTTGCCTGCCAAATATACTCGAGTTCATTGTATTTTACGCTGCAGATCTCAGCACCTTTTGAATTAATGGAAACAACTAAATTATTTGATCGTAAGTTGTAAACCATTTTACAAGAACACAATGCCTTTTATGTCAGCTGCTTTTTTATACACGCCAATGATCTCATCAACGTTCATCACTACTTGTTTTGATGTGATGCTAATGTATTTTCCTTTATCACTTTGCTTGGTGAGTATCTCGGCTTCTTCCGCAAACAAACTCTCTACAAGTGCGATTTTGCGGTTATCGGCTTCAACAATGAATTTGAACATATATACCGTGGGAAAAGATGTAGTTTCTAACAATTTAGCTCTTAGCCCTTCCAGTTCCTTATCCGTCATTTTTTTAAAAATAATGGTTATACACCAACACAATTCCAAATATTACCAGTAAAACACCTGTTGCAAAATTAATGGCGTGCATTAATTTATCGGTGAGATACTTTTTAATTTTACTTGCCAAATTTGCTTTTGAAATTTCTACCAGCCATGTTAAACCTAATGTAAGACTAAAATAAATAAGCATTTTATACATTGAATAATCTAACGTTTTACTTACCGCCGTAACGTTACCTAGCCATAATAACCAAACGGTAGGATTTAATAAATTAAGAAAAAAACCTTTCAATAATAAAACCCCTGCAGTTGGACTTTGGATCTCAATAGTTTCGTTAGTGCCTGTTACAGGTTTTTTAAAATAAAAAGAACCAAATACCACCAATATCAATCCTGCCAAAATTCCCATGAAGCGTTGATTTTTTTCATCCTGAATAAAATTGGTAGCTCCTAGGTTGATTAAAACAATTACCAAGAGGCAAACAAAAAGATCGCTCATAATTACGCCCGTTGCCAAAAGCGACCCCTCTTTAGGTCCATGTTTAATGCTGGTGTTTAGCAAAGCAAAAAATGCCGGACCAAACGAAAAGGTTAGCAATAAAACAATAACGAGGGTTTGATATACTAAAGTTAGGATCAAGACGGTTTTTTATATTTTTCTAAAAATGCCATCCATTCATTTAAATGTTTTCCTTTTAATACTCTCGGAAATTTACTTTGCCCGCCCAATTTATCCTTACTAGCCAAAAACTCAATAAATGCGTCATTTGGTAAAACGTTTACCAAAACATTTTTTAATGCATGAGTTCGTTCCACAGCATAATCATCATTCAACTGCTTTAAATAACTATCCAATGTTTCGGCAACTAAATTTGGGTCAACATTTTTATCGGTACCAACAAACCATTCGTGCCCAAACAAACCCTCGAATGGTTTTCCTACAACACAATACTCGTTGATGTGTATGCCAAGATCTTCGGCGGTATGTTTAATGGCTACATTCATATTGTCAACACTCAGGTGCTCGCCACACAAACTTAAAAAATGTTTTGTGCGGCCGGTGATAATGATCTCGCAGCGTTTAAGATTTGTGAATTTTATGGTATCGCCAATTAAATAACGCCATGCCCCGGCAGTATTAGTAATTAGTAAAGCGTATTCTTTACCAAACTCCACTTCTGTAATATTTAAGGCTTTTGCATTCGGTAAAATATTTCCGTCGGCATCAAAATTGCTTTCATTAAAAGGAACAAACTCCAAAAAGATCTTATTATCGGTCAATAATTTCATGGCCTGATGAGGATTTGGTCTATCTTGATAAGCAATATATCCTTCGGAAGCCATGTAGGTATCTAAGTAGATCAAAGGTTTAGCGCACAAAATATCTATACTACTTTTATAAGGATGAATTGCCACTCCTCCGTGAACATAAATAGACAAATTAGGCCAAATATCATGTATAGTCTTTAAATTGTATTGTTTAATGATGCGCTCGAATAAAATTTGGATCCATGCCGGTACGCCGCAAATAAAACCAACGTTCCAGTTCTTTGCATTATCCACCATCATTTGCAATTTACTTTCCCAATTTTTTAATCCACGTATTTCAGGTCCTGGTAATGAAAAACCTCGGAACCATCTTGGTTGAGTTCCTGTAGTAATTCCACTAAGATCGCCACTAAAATAAATTCCGTTATAATTCAAATTGGTGCTTCCGCCCACAAACAACACTTCAGTTTCGTACTGCTCTTTGGAAAAATTAAAATTCCGTGTCGACAAGATCTGCTTGATGGTTCCCCTTTGAATTGCCTTTATCATATCCTTGGTAATAGGAATATGTTTACTTGCTGCTTCGGAAGTACCGGAGCTTAGCGCAAAATAATTTATTTTACCGGGCCAGCAAATATCCTTCTCACCTTTTAATACACGGTGCCACCAAGCATCAAAAATAGATTGGTAGTCACAAATAGGAACATTTTTTTGAAAGGTTTTTATAGGGTCTTCTTCCAGCAACATATTATTAAAACCATAGTGCTTTCCAAACTCTGTGTCCTCAGCCTTTTCTAAAAGTTTACGAAGCTGTTTTACTTGCTGCTTATACACGTTCTTCCTGGCCGGAATTCTCCCGCGCAGATCAATTGCACCTTTAATTATTGAACCTAAAATTGGCATTTCCTTAAGTTAGTGAGTTTGTGAATTAGCGAGTTAAGCGCTAATTCACAAACTCACCAATTCATTAATTATTTAAAGTATCTGAAATCGTGATTATTTTTAATACTGCGCACACTGTGATAGATCAGCTTGATCACTTCTTCCACATCTTGTTTATGAACCGACTCAACGGTTGTGTGCATATAGCGCAAAGGTAATGATATCAATGCAGATGCAATTCCATCGGTTGAATACGCAAAGGCATCTGTATCTGTTCCGGTTACACGCGATGCAGCTTGACGTTGAAATTCAATTTTATTTTTCTTTGCAGCGTCAATTATTAATTTCAATAAATTATTTTGTACCGCAGGGGCATAACTTAAAACTGGGCCTTTACCTGCAGAAATATCTCCACTCGTTATCTTGTTCATCATAGGACTTTGTGTGCAATGGCAAACATCGGTAACAATGGCAACATTCGGATTTATCTTGCGAGAGATCATTTGCGCACCATTCAATCCTACCTCTTCCTGAACAGAATTCACAATGTACAATCCGAAAGGGAGCTTGTCTTTTTTCTCTTTTAATAAGCGCGCTACCTCCGCTATCATAAATCCGCCAACCCGGTTGTCTAAAGCGCGGCCTGTGTAATAACGATTGTTCAGGTCCATCAATTCATCTTCGTAAGTGATCACACAACCAACATGCACACCAAGTGCTGCAACTTCTTTATCAGAATTGCATCCGCAATCCAAAAAAATATTTTTCAATGATGGAGCCTCTTCCTTTGCCGCATCTCGCACATGAATTGCCGGCCAACCAAATACAGCTTTCACGATCCCTTTATCGGTATGAATGTTCACGCGCTTTGAAGGCGCAATTTGATGATCGCTTCCACCATTTCTGCGCACGTAAATAAATCCATCTTTAGTGATATAGTGAACAAACCAACTTATTTCATCGGCGTGCGCTTCAATTACTACTTTATATTCCGCTTTAGGATTGATCACTCCCACTGCCGTTCCATACGTATCAATAAAATATTCGTGGATATACGGTTTTAAATAATTTAACCATATTTTTTGCCCCGACACCTCAAAACCGGTTGGCGAAGCGTTGTTTAAGTAAGAATAAAGGAATTCTTTTGACTTGTTGTTAAGGATAGATTTAGTAGCCATATTTTAGGATATATTAACCCCTAAATTAACTAAAAAGAAATCGATTTTAAAAGCATTTTTTTGAGGATAAATTGCTTCCTAAAACAAATTTTACTTGATATTATAGGTATTCATGCATCGCTGCAATCCTATGAAGGTAAAGGCTTTAATGGCATCGGTTGCCAATTGAATGCGCTCGGATAGTTTTGCTTTTTCTTCGTTATCCCATTTACCTAAAACATAATCAACTTGTTGGCCTTTGCCAAACTCATTACTTATGCCAAAACGCAAGCGTGGATAATTAGTAGTTTGCAGAATTTCTTGAATGTTCTTTAATCCGTTATGTCCACCATCACTGCCTTTAGGACCAATACGTAATTTTCCTAAGGGAAGAGCAAGATCGTCAACAATAACCAACATGTTATCGATCTCAATTTTTTCGGCTTGCATCCAATAATTAACAGCCTTCCCGCTCAAATTCATAAAAGTGGAAGGCTTTAACAAAATTAGCGTTTTCCCTTTATATTTCATTTCAGCCACTTCGGCTAACCTATCGCTTTTAAATTTAACGCCGGCTTCTTTTGCCAAATGATCAAGTACGTCGAACCCAATGTTATGACGTGTATGCGCGTATTCCTCCCCAATATTACCCAAACCAACTATTAAGAATTTACTCATAAAATATGACACAAATATACACTATTACCTATTTTATGAAAGGGCTTTATTATAAAGTTTTTGTAAATTAGTACCTAATATTTCAAAAGCATTTTATGCGCAAAGATCTTTCTAAAATACACTATACCGGCTCAACGTATTATTCAAAAAAAAGTGCAGGAGAGAAACCGGCATTTGTTACTGCTGAACAAATAGAGATAAAACCAATTTATTCCACTGACGACACCAAAAACTTTGAGCACTTAAATTTTGGCGCGGGCGTTCCGCCGTTTTTGCGCGGGCCTTATTCGAGCATGTATGTGCAAAGCCCATGGACCATTCGGCAGTACGCAGGTTTTAGTACAGCTGAAGAAAGTAATGCGTTTTATAGAAGAAATTTAGCAGGCGGACAAAAGGGCTTATCCGTTGCGTTCGATCTTGCTACTCATCGCGGTTACGATAGCGATCATGAGCGTGTAGTTGGTGATGTTGGAAAAGCAGGCGTTGCCATTGATTCTATTTTAGACATGAAAGTATTGTTTGATCAAATTCCCTTGGATCAAATGAGTGTATCTATGACCATGAATGGCGCAGTTCTTCCTATTCTTGCATTTTACATTGTAGCAGCCGAAGAACAAGGTGTGAGCTTGGAAAAACTCACCGGTACAATTCAAAATGATATTTTAAAAGAATTCATGGTGCGTAATACTTATATCTATCCTCCAACGCAATCTATGAAAATCGTTGCTGATATTTTTGAATTCACTTCCAAAAAAATGCCGAAGTTCAATTCTATTTCTATTAGCGGTTATCATATGCAAGAAGCGGGTGCAACGGCGGATATTGAATTAGCATATACATTGGCAGACGGATTAGAATACATTCGCACCGGAATAAAAGCAGGATTGGATATTGATACATTTGCGCCACGTTTATCTTTTTTCTGGGCCGTTGGTATGAATCATTTTATGGAGATCGCCAAAATGCGCGCTGCACGAATGCTTTGGGCAAAAATGGTAAAACAGTTCAACCCGAAGTCGGCAAAATCAATGGCGCTTCGTACACACTGTCAAACCAGCGGTTGGAGTTTAACCGAACAAGATCCCTATAATAATGTTACTCGCACATGCATTGAAGCATTAGCGGCGGCTATGGGACATACCCAAAGTTTACATACAAACGCATTAGATGAAGCTATTGCTTTGCCAACTGATTTTAGCGCACGAATTGCACGCAACACACAATTGTATTTACAACAAGAAACAAATATTTGCAGAGTAGTTGATCCATGGGGAGGATCGTATTACGTAGAATCACTTACGCATGAAATTGCGCACAAAGCTTGGGCATTGATACAAGAAGTAGAAGAATTGGGCGGCATGGCAAAAGCTATTGAAACAGGAATTCCAAAAATGCGTATTGAAGAGGCCGCTGCAAGAAAGCAAGCTCGTATTGATAGCGGAAAAGATATTATTGTTGGTGTGAATAATTATAAAACAACAGAAAAAACCAACATTGAGATATTAGACGTTGATAATACTAAAGTTCGCACACAACAATTAGAACGTTTAAAGAAATTAAAAGCAGAAAGAAATAATGCGGAAGTTGAGAATGCCTTAGACGCAATTACAAGCGCAGCACAAAGCAATTCGGGCAACCTGTTAGAACTTGCCATCAGCGCGGCGCGTGTGCGGTGCAGTTTGGGAGAGATCTCTTACGCGCTTGAAAAAGTTTACGGACGTTACAAAGCAAATATTCGATCTATTACCGGAGTATATAGTAAAGAAATAAGTATGGATGATGATTTTATTAAAGCAAAAAGATTGTCGGATGAGTTTGCCACTAAAGAAGGTAGACGTCCGCGTATTATGGTTGCAAAAATGGGACAAGATGGACATGATCGCGGAGCAAAGGTAATTGCAACAAGTTTTGCGGATCTTGGTTTTGATGTAGATATTGGTCCTTTGTTTCAAACACCACAAGAAGCAGCCAAACAAGCTGTAGAAAATGATGTTCACATTTTGGGTGTTTCTAGCTTAGCGGCAGGCCACAAAACATTGATTCCTCAAGTCATCGAAGAATTAAAAAAATACGGCCGTGGCGATATTATGGTTGTTGCGGGTGGGGTAATTCCTCAACAAGATTATGATTTTTTATTTAAGAATGGGGTTTCGTTCGTGTTTGGTCCGGGCACTGTAATTGCTAAAAGTGCTATTGATATTTTAAAGAAGTTGATCGGATAAATTGAGTAAACAATTACAATATATTCGCCTTCTTTTTTGTGCCCTTGCAATTTGCCACCCGCTCCATTCTCAACATATTCCTCTTGACTTATTAAAGGACAAAGCGCTATCGAGCGAAGAGAAGAAAGATAAATTTCTATCTTCAGCTCAAAAGATAAGCGAACAACAGGCGCCTAATCTGATCAGAGTTTGCGACTCAATCATTAACCATCCATCCATTGAGGTAAAGCCATACATTGAACACATAAAACTCTTAAAGGCGATTTGCTTCAGGAAACTTAAACGCTTTGGTGAGGCCATAGAATTACTTAAAGCAATGGATGCCGGAAAGGATATTGCTTTTGAAAATGTTATTAACGAGTATATAGCAAGAACGTATCTTGTAACCTCTGCTTATAATCCGGCGGTTGGCTATCTTTTTAAAGCACTCAATTATTGGACAGTAGTTAACCCTAATCCGGAAAAGCAAGTAAATACACTTACTAACATCACCACGTGCTACTACCGAAGCAAATTATTTGACAAGGCGTATGATTATACAAAAAAATGCATAGAAGTTGCCGAAAGATCAAAGGATAGCAAGCTGCTTTATCTATCCTATTCCAACCTCGGCATTTATTTTTTAGAAAAAGGAGACATAAAAAATGCTGACTCAATCTATACTGAACTCCTTCCCTATATTCCCGGTTTAAGACCTCTCGGTAAAATTTCCTTTTACAATAATTATTCTGAAACTAAACGATTTCTTAAAGATTATGTTCAATCCAAAAAATATATTGATAGCTGTTATCGCCTGGCTTCACTGGAAAAAGACACCTTTTGGCTTTCGATAGCGTTAGTAAATAAAGGTAATTTGAACATTGCCGATAACAACAATACTGCAGCAATAAAAGAATGTTCCGTAGCGTTAAAGTACGCTGAACGATTCAAATCATTGGTTTGGCAAAAGAACTCCTGTGCCTGTTTATATGAAGCATACGAGAAACTTAATGACTACAAGAATGCACTAATCTATTACAAAAAAACAAAGAATATAAGTGACAGTATTCATAACGAGAAGAACAGGAATGAGGCCACGCAAAAAGACTTTCAGTATAAGTATGCCGTAAAGGCTGCGGCCGATAGTGTTAAGCAGGCCGAATCAGATAAAGTGAAGGACGCTCAAATCAGAGCGCAGCAAAGTCAGCTTAACCAAGAGAAAATAGTAAGAGTAGGTTTGTTCGCACTGGCAGCGCTCATTTTAATATTTGCCGGGTTTATTTATTCCCGCTTTAAGGCCAGTGAAAAACAAAAGAAAATAATTGAATCTCAAAAAATAATTACCGAATCTCAAAAAGACCTTTTAGAAGAAAAACAAAAAGAGATCATAGACTCCATTAACTACGCCAAAAGAATTCAATACACCCTACTCGCCAACACCGAATTCCTGAATGCACATTTGCCCAATCATTTTATAGTATTTAAATCTAAAGATATTGTACGTGGAGATTTTTATTGGGCAGCCAAAAAAGAAGATAGATTTTACTTAGCTGTTTGTGATAGTACGGGGCACGGAGTACCCGGTGCGTTTATGAGCTTACTCAATACTAATTTTTTGAATGAGGCCATTATAGATAAAAATATTTCTGAACCAAATGAAGTGTTCAATTATGTAAGAAAAAGACTGATAGAGAATATTTCTCAAGATGGAAGGCAAGATGGTATGGATGGCATTTTAATATGCGTAAATGATAAAAGCAAAAAAATGACCTACGCGGCTGCAAATAATTCTCCTTTTGTTATAAAAAATAATGTGCTTAACATTTTAGATGCCGATAAGATGCCCATTGGAAAAGGAGAAAAAACTGAGCCGTTTAATCTTTATACTTTTGAAATGAGCAAAGGCGATCAGCTCTATTTATCCACCGACGGATTTGCTGACCAATTTGGCGGGCCAAAAGGGAAAAAGTATAAATACAAACCCATGTATGATCTTATGTTAAAGAATAGTTATTTACCTGTTTTACAACAGGAAGAATTGCTGTTTGCGGAATTTGATAATTGGAAAGGTTCACTTGAACAAGTAGATGATGTTTGTATTTTAGGAATTCGTTTATAACCCTTGAGATCTTTAAATTTCATATTATTTTTAATTCTCAGTTTAAATTTTCTGATTGGTCAAACCAATCAAGTAGATTCCATTCAACTCATCCTTAATGCCGGACCACTTGATACTACTGGCGCAAAACGCATTTATAACCTACAGCTTAAACAGATCAGCGCCGGGGAGTTTAAAACAATATTAAGAAATAAAACTCAAGTTCTCAATCGCACATCCAAACTAAGCGATCAATTTTGGTATGCAAATAACATGAGACTTGTTGGCTTAGCTCTGGAACGAACCGGAGAAATAGATCTTGCACTTAAAATCTATGCCGACGCTCTAACTATTGCTCAAACCATAAAAAGAAAAAAATTAGAAGGGCAATGTTATCATAATATAGGGTTTGCAAACTATTTGCAAAGTTCCTTCGATAAAGCCATCATTGCATATTTGAATGCCATCAAAATACGAGAAGAAATAAAAGACAGTATTCCTTTAGCATGGACGCTTAATAATGTGGGGCTTATCTATTGGCGTCAACACAGTAAAAACGATGCACTGAAACATTTTATTCACGCCAAGGAAATTTTCGAAAAAAAGAAGTTCTCGGAAGGCTTAGCAGTTTCCACAAGTAATGTAGGTTTGATATATGATGAATTTGGCGACAAGATAAAAGCGAAAGAAAATTATTTTAAAGCCTATCAAATAAATCTCGAAATTGGTAATAAAAATGGAATAGCCCTAACCTTAAATAACCTTAGTGAAATATATCGCTTACAAAAGAAAATGGATACATGTATCCAATTTTTAAATAAGGCACTAGAGATCAATACAGAGATCAATAATTTAGAAGGCCTCGAATTAAACTATAGAAACCTTGCAGATATTAGTCGCGAACAAGGCGATCATAAAAAGGCATTAGAATTAATTCAAAAAGCCATCGCTGCAAGCAATAAAGGCAATTTGCCACAGGGTTTGATCTCCGATTATAATCAACTCTCGCTCATTTATGCCGATATGGGAAATTATAAGGACGCCTTTTTATCTCATAAATATTATGCCAAACTAAACGACTCGCTCAACTTTGGAGATAAACTCGCAAGCTTGGAAGCTGCATTTGGAAAAGAAAAAATTGAAAAAGAAGTTGCCCTTTTAAAAAATGAAAAAGAGATCTCTGAACTCCAACTAAAAAGAAAGCAATGGGTTATTTATTCCGCTATCATTGGAATTATTTTATTAGTGATCATTTCTTTTTTTATTGTAAGAAGTAATATCAATCGTAAAAAAACAAATCTATCTCTTGAAATTAAGAATGATGAGATCATTAAACAAAAAGAGATCATTGAAGCCAAATCAAATGATATTACTGATAGTATTTTATACGCCAAGCGAATTCAGTCGGCAGTTTTACCCGAGTTGATCGAATTTAAAAGTCAATTCACTGAATCTTTTGTGCTGTTTGAACCAAGAGATATTGTAAGCGGCGATTTTTATTGGCTCGACAGAATAAACGATACAATTCTTATGATCTTGGCTGATTGCACAGGGCATGGAGTTCCGGGCGCTTTTATGTCGATTATTGGCCATGATCTTTTAAACCAGATCATCAAAGAAGGCAAACAGGTAAATCCGTCACTCATTTTAAGAGAATTGGATTATAAAGTTCATCAACTATTGAACAAGAATACAAATTCCAATAATGATGGAATGGATATAGCAGTAGTTGCATTTGATACACTCACCAGTAAAGGTTCATTTTGCGGTGCTGGGAGACCTTTAATTTCGATTGAAGATGGAAACATGCATATTCATCCTGGACATAAATTCTCCATTGGTGGCTCATCGGATAGTTCTTGCAAATTATTCTTAAATACACCCTTCGATATCACGCCAACTAAAAAATTCTACTTACTTTCAGATGGCTATTCAGATCAGTTTGGAGGCGAAAAAGGAAAGAAATTCAAAACACAACGATTGCTTCAAACTATATCTCAGATATCAGCTTTGCCAATGCACGAACAAAAAAAAGTACTTTTAGACACCTTTCATAATTGGAAAGGACAACTTGAGCAAGTAGACGATGTGTGCGTTATAGGAATTAGACTTTAGATCAAAAGATGAATAAACTCCTCATACTAATTTTTGTTTCCGTTTGCTTTTCACTTAATGCGCAAGTAAGCCCTGAGGATTCACTTACAACTGTTATCAAAGATCCCAGATCAAGTAAAAAGATTAAAGGAGAAAGTGCTTTACAATTGGGCGAGATCTATTTTTCAAAAAATCGTTTGGCAGAAGCACTTGAGAACTTCCACCTAAGTTTAAAATACGCTGTTGAAATAAATGATATCCGATTAAAGGCAAATTGTGTAAATAATATTGGGATCATTTACAATCGCAATGGTAATCTTACCAAATGCATCTCGTACATTGAAGAGTGCTTGAAGTTACGGTTGCAGATCAACGACAGTTCGGGTTTAGCGTTAACCTACAATAATCTCGGATTTTTTTACCAGCTAAAAGGCGATTACAAAAACGCACCGGGCCTTATTATAAAGGCAGTGCAAATTCAGGAGAAGATCAACGATAAACAAGGTCTTGGCTACTCCTTACAAAACCTTTCAAAGGTTTATTATCATAACGGTGATCTTGATAGTGCATTTATTTTTGTTGCCAGAAGTCTTAAAACCCGAGAAGAGGTAAACGACAAGCGAGGCATTGCCGAAAGTCTTGTAGAAATGGCAAAGATCAAACTTGATAAAAAAGAATATGCTGAATCAGAAAAATATGCTTATAGGGCTTTAAGCATTGCAAAAGAAACTAAACATATTACTACTACTCGCGGCGCGGCAGAAATCTTATATAAACTTTACAAATCAAAAAATAATCTTGCAGGTGCTTTGCAAATGCACGAACTATTTGTTTTAATGAAGGATAGCTTTTCTAACGAGCGAAATCGTAAATCATCTTTGCAAAAAGAATTACAAATTGCGTACGACAAAAAACTAGCTACGGATAGCATAAAACAACAGGAAGCTAACAAAGTAAAAGATGCACAAATAATGGCCCAAGAAAGTGAATTAAAACAAGAAAAAACAATGAAGTTTGTGCTTTACGGTGGAAGTATTTTATTGTTGCTTTTTGGCGGATTTATGTTTAACCGTTTTAAAGTTACCAGCAAACAAAAAAACATCATTGAAAATCAACAAAAACTTACTGAAATTCAAAACGCACTTTTGGCCGAAAAGCAAAAAGAGATTCTTGATTCGATAACTTATGCAGAAAATATTCAACGCACACTTATAGCCAATCATGATTTTGTAAATCAAACCCTTCCCGACAGTTTTGTGCTTTATCAACCAAAAGCAATTGTAAGCGGTGATTTTTACTGGGCAACAAGCGCGTCTTCTAATCAAACCTTTGAAGTGTTTGGCTCAAAAATCATGTTGGCCCCAACTAAAGAACGAGAACTTTTTTATCTGGCAGTTTGCGATAGCACCGGGCACGGTGTTCCGGGCGCTTTTATGAGCCTACTTAACATTAGTTTTTTAAATGAAGCCATTAAAGAAAAAAATATACGCGATCCGAGTAAAGTGTTTGATCATGTGCGTGAGCGCTTGATCGATAGCATTTCAAAGGGTGGAAGAAGAGATGGCATGGACGGCATTTTACTTTGCTTCGATCTAAAAAATCAGATGATCTATTATGTCGCCTCTAACAATGCGCCCGTTGTAATTAGCGATGGCCAACTAAAACATCTTCCAATGGATAAAATGCCGGTTGGTAGTGGCGAGATCGAAGAGCCCTTTAAGTTATTTAACGTTTCCTATAAAAAAGGCGACATGTTATACCTTTATACAGACGGTTATGCCGACCAATTTGGCGGACCTCAAGGTAAAAAATTCAAATACCGACAATTAAGCGAGCTACTCATAGAGATTTCTCCTTTACCTTTATCCAATCAAAAATCAAAATTAGAACAACGCTTCCTTGGTTGGAAGGGGGAACTAGAACAGGTAGATGATGTGTGTGTTTTAGGAATTCGCTTATAAATTCATGAGGAGATCCTTTAATATTCTTTTTCTATTTCTAATTTCTCTTCCTGCTTTATCACAGAACTTCTCGGTATTTGCTAAAGTAATTGATGAAGAGGATTCATCCGCGATTGGGGCTGCAGTAAGTCTTTTAAAAATTTCCGATTCTTCCCTAGTAAAATCAGGCTCAGTGAATTTGCGAGGCATTTTTAAGTTGGAGGAAATTCCTACAGGAACTTATTTCCTTAAAATTGAATTTATAGGATACAAAGATGACTTTAGAAAAATAGAAGTTGTGAATGACGTGCGTTTGGGTAGATTAAAACTCAAACCAGATACAAAAACCCTAGGCGAAATAGAAGTAACAACCACCGCAGTTACAGCCACACAAAATGGCGATACCACAGCTTATAATGCCAATGCGTTTAAAACAAATAAAGATGCTACAGCCGAAGACCTAGTAACAAAAATGCCCGGCGTAACCATTGTTGACGGAAAAGTTCAGGCGCAAGGCGAAGATGTAAAAACCGTATTAGTGGATGGTAAACCGTACTTTGGTGATGACCCTAATGCAGTATTAAAAAATCTTCCTGCCGAGATCATTGACAAAGTACAATTGTTTGATAGAAAAAGTGATCAATCACAATTCACAGGTATTGATGATGGAAACACTAGCAAAACGATCAACATTATCACGAAAGCACAATTTCGCAATGGTGTTTTTGGAAGACTGTATGGTGGATATGGTTATGAAGATAAATATAAAGGTGGTGCGGTAGTAAATCGTTTTAAAGACAAACAGCGATTCACCGTAATGGCTATGAGTAATAATATTAACGAGCAAAATTTTAGCAGCGAAGATCTGCTGGGCGTAATGAGTTCGGGTTCGTCGAACTCAAGAGGAACTAGCGGTGGTAGCTCGCGCGGATCAGGTGGAGATAGAGGCGGTAGAGGTGGTAGCCAAAATAATTCAGAAAGTTTTTTAGTGAATTCAAAGAACGGCATAAGCATTACCAATGCTTTTGGCATAAATTATTCCGATCAGTGGAGAAAAAACACAAGCATCACTTCTTCTTACTTTTTCAATTGGACAGATAATAATGCCGCCACAAATTTATTACGGCAGTATCTTGCCGGTGGTAATTTGGGATTGAATTATAACGAAACAAATACAGCAAAGAGCAATAATTACAACCATCGCCTAAGCATTCGACTTGATCATAAAATTGATTCGCTTAATTCATTTTTACTTCAACCAAAGATCTCATTACAAATAAATGATGGGGCCAGCAGCCTCAACGGTATCAATGCTCAAACAACCACCATAAGCAGCATTCGTAATAATTACAATTCAAACCTTAACGGTTATTCTATTGCACTTCCTTTATTGTACCGCCATTCATTCTTAAAAAAAGGACGATCACTATCTTTTGATCTTAATCCTACTTACAATCCAAGCTCGGGAACAAGTACACTTACATCCTATAATGCTTATTACGACACCCTAACTGTAATTGATACAGTTGACCAGCGGTCTAATTTAAATAAATACACTTTTAACTCAACAAGTAATTTAAGTTATACCGAGCCTTTAAGCAAAATTAGTTTTCTTTCGTTGAACTATATTTTTACTTATAATAGTTCCGAATCAACAAAAAATACATTTGCTAAAAATTCAATTGCCAATGATTACAGTTTGGTTGATTCATTAGTATCGAATGTATTTAACAGCACTTATATAGCCCACATGGGAGGTATTTCATTCCGCTATCAAAAAGAAAAATATAATTTCGCCTTAGGGGTTTCGGGTCAGCAGGCAGAACTTTACAAACAACAACAATTTCCAAATACTTCAGAAGGAACAAAGGTTTTCATTGCTATTCTCCCAAATGCTTCGTATCAGTATAAATTCGATAAGCAAAATAATTTAAGAATAAACTATCGCACAAACAATATAGCGCCAAGCATTGATCAACTCCAAAATGTTTTAAATAACAGCAACAGTTTACAATACAGCATCGGTAATCCTGATTTGAAACAAAGTTTTCAAAACAATTTATTCGCCAGGTATTCGGGTGTGAATACAAAAAAATCAACGAATGTTTTTATTCTATTGGGCGGAACGTATACAGATAATTATATTGGAAATAGCACCATCATTGCTAATAAAGATACCACGGTGTACAATGCTATTTACTTAGCAAGTGGTTCGCAAATATCTCGTCAGGAAAATTTTAACGGCTATTACAACGCGCGCTTCTTTTTTAACTATGGCTTTCCGGCTAAATTTATTAAATCAAACATCAACATAAATACGGGTTGCAACTATAGTAATGTGCCAGCACTTATCAATAACAAGATCAATTACTCTAAAACCACAAGTCCTTCTTTTGGATTGGTAATAAGCAGTAATTTTAGTGAGAAAATTGATTTTACAATTTCATCTAACTCTTCTTATAATACGGTTGCAAATACCTTGCAAACGAGTTTGAATTCCTCTTATCTCAATCAGTCATCCAAAGCTAAAGTTAATTTAACCTTCTTTAAACGCTTGGTTCTACAGGCCGAGTACACAAGCACTATTTACACAGGTCTAACGGCTTCCTTCAATCAGAATATAAATTTATTGAATAGCGCTTTAGCATTTAAATTCTTAAAAGATAACCGCGCAGAGTTGAGATTATTTGTGTTCGATATCCTCAATCAAAATCGCAGCATCCAACGTAATATAGCCGAAACGTATATTGAAGATACGCAGTCCAATATTTTGCAACGCTATTATATGTTAACGTTTACGTACAACATAAAAAAATATTTTCCTAAAAAGGAAACTGTCGCTGAAGAGAAGTAGTTATTTTTTACTCGCGGCTTCCAACCCACAATTCAAATACGCCGCAAAGTCAGATACCTTAGGCGTATATCCAACCGGCTTTACGAGTAATTTCTCATCGGTGCTTAAAAGCGCATAATAGGGCTGCGAATTATTTACAAAAGTTTCTGTTTGAAAAGTTGCCCACTTATCGCCTACCGTTTCAATGTGTTTTAGTTTATCTTGCGCGGTCATATAATCGTGCTGCATGGCAATCGGTAGTTTTTCTCTGTCGTCAACGTACAACGAGATCAATACATATTTTTCATTGATAATATTAAAAACTTCAGGTTTATTCCACACATTTTCTTCCATCTTTCTGCAATTTACACAGGCCCACCCGGTAAAGTCAAGCATGATAGGTTTCCCCGTTTGCTTAGCATATGCTAAACCTTCCTCGTACGAATGGAAACAATTCAAATTAAGTGGGCAATGATTTGGATGAATAATACTATATCCGGCCGGAGGGGCTAAGCCACTTAATAAACTTAAACTAGTAAACGTTTTTGTTTCATTACTGTATTTAAATCCTGCACTAAAGTAGATCACGCAGGCCAAAGAAAAAGCCGCTATAATGCCGCGAACTACTGTCCATTTTTTAAACGGATCATCATGCGGAAATTTGATCTTGCCCAAAAGATAGATCAACATTAAAATAGCAATGAGTATCCATAAACCCATGAATACTTCGTATTTTAAAATTCCCCAATGCTCAACAAGATCTGCGTTTGATAAAAATTTAACTGCTAATGCCAACTCAATAAAACCAAGTATGATCTTAACCTTTGATAGCCATCCTCCTGACTTTGGTAACGCATTTAGCCAACTCGGAAATGCAGCAAATAAAGTAAATGGTAATGCTAATGCTAAACCAAATCCGCTCATGCCTGCAGTTAATTGCCAAGCGCCACCGTCCGAAGTTAATGAGCCCGCAAGTAATGATCCTAGTATTGGTCCTGTGCAAGAAAAAGAAACCAATGCTAGTGTAAGCGCCATAAAAAATATGCCTATCAATCCACCAACATTAGAAGCAGAATCGGCTTTGTTTGCTAAAGCGCTTGGTAGAGTGATCTCATAATATCCAAAGAATGAAATAGCAAACACAACGAATACAATAAAGAAAGCAACATTCAACCAAGCGTTTGTAGAAATAGTATTTAAAATATTCGGATCGATCTTATCTAATAAATGAAATGGTAAGCTGAGTAAAATATATACCAACAAAATAAAAGATCCGTATAAAGCGGCGTTCCATATTCCCTTTTTACCTTCACTGCTTTTTGTGAAGAAACTCACCGTAAGCGGTATCATAGGAAAAACACAAGGAGTTAGCAAAGCAAGAAGGCCGCCTATAAATCCTAAAATAAAAATGGTCCAATTTCCTTTTCCTTTTACATCATCCGAAGTAATGGTACAAGTGCTCAAAGGTTTGCTACTATCGATCGTTGGATGTTTGTATGGAAATGCTCCGTTCGCGGGTATTGGCGCGATGTCTTTCATCCCCTCTTCCGCTCTCATCATAACTCCATCCTTAATTTCAAAAATAAAGGATACCTTTTGAGCCTGTAAACATTTTGCATCATCACACGCTTGATACTCTAAAATTCCTTTTACATATCCGTTCAACTCTCCTTCTAATTCTTGAGTAAATACAGCTTCTACTTCATGATATCTTAGTTTCTCTTTGTACAACTTATCCTTTTTTTCTATCACTTTTGACAATGAAACAAGCTCGCCTTTAAGTTTCACACCTTGCAACGAATCAAACATAAATGTAGTTGGCACTAATTCTTTTTCTTTTAGCAAATTGGCATTTATATGAAAACCTTTATCAATGTTTGCTTTAAAGGTGATCATATATTTGGCTTTACTTCCCGGAGCCATTACACCTTGTATATCCCATTTAACAGGTTCGAGGATCCCGTTTTGCATTCCTGTATTGAATTGCAAAGGATTTTGCAAATTCAAAGTTAAAGTTGGTGTTTTTGCAGATGTGGTTGACGAAGGAATTGCCATGCTTTGCGTTTCAACCGTTTCACCTTCTGTTCCATCTAAAAAAAACTCAAACGGTTCTTTAGTTGGCGGCAAACACTGCATAGCGCAAACCATGTATTCTACATTTCCTTTTACACGCGTTGTTTTTACAACCTTTACTTTTTGAATAAAGGTTACTTCATTTTCAAACCAAACCAACTTCATGTCAAAATTCGGATCAAATTCTTCATGTCCCTTTGGTTCTTCGCTCTTTCCAAATAATTCAAAATCCTTATTCGGTAGATAGGATATTTTGGTTGGTACGGGACCATTATCCGCAATGTATTGAGAATAAATATGCCAGGTCTTATCAATGGTAGCTTTAAACCTAAGCTCGTAATTATTATCCGATATTTTAGTGTTTGAAAAACTCCATTTTACCGGAGTGAGTATCTGACTCAAAAGGGCAATCGGCGTAAGGAATAAAATTAAAAAATATTTTTTCATAAGTTTTTTTAGCTTGTATGATCGCGAACAATAACCCACTTGCCATCGATCTTTTTCCAGAGTAACGAGTAATGTCCGCCTATTTGCGTGGCATCAGGCCTAGTGATCTGCCATTTTCCAACAACAGTTACAGCCTCTTTAGTGAACACTTCATACTTAATATTTGTAAACGCAAGTTCGCCCATGAGTTCTTTGCTCGAATAATTCTTTTTGTAATTGGCCAGTGTTTGTTTCCAGCCGTAAGTGATCGACTTGCTTCCTACAAACATCAAACTATCATTATTCCAATAATATTTCATAAAGCTGTCAATGTCGAAATCATTCCAGGCCTTTTCTTGCAGTTTCATTATCTGTTGAATTTCGCTAACGATCTTTACATGGCTTTGGGCATTTCCAAAACTACACGAAAAAATAATTACTAATAAAATACCCCTGAGTTTTATCATACTTTAACACCAATAACTAATATATCATCTACCTGTTCACTTCCATCCATCCATTCTTCAATAAAAGTATTTAAATAATCATGTTGTTCTTTAATTGATAAATGCTGGATACTCAAAATAATATCCTTGAATTTTCCTGTCATTAATTTTTTCTTCTTCGGTCCGCCAAACTGATCTGCATAACCATCGCTGAACATGTAAATTGTATCGCCTTTGCTGAGCGTAATATCATGTTGCTGAAATTCTTGTGAGTCGTGCGTTAATCCTCCAATAGCAACTTTAGTTGCTTTTATCTCATCCAGAATGGTTGAGTCTTTTTTAATGATCCAAAGCGGACGATTAGCTCCCGCAAAAGAAATCGTAGTTGTTCCATTTGCTTTTGTTGGAATGGCGCATAAACTTAAGTCCATTCCATCACGAGTTGAATTTGCATCTGTAGATTGACGCAAAGCGGATTTTACACCTTTATTCAATTCCATTAATATTTTTCCGGGTTCTGTTGCAAGATCAACCGCATCTTTCAATTTCTCGTAACCTATCATACTCATAAAAGCACCCGGTACGCCATGCCCTGTGCAATCTACCGAAGCAAGATATACTTTTCCATCACTTGCATGTTTGTCGGAGAAAAAATAAAAATCCCCGCTAACAATATCCTTCGATTTGTATAAAATAAAATAATCCTTTAGGTATAAACTGATCTCTTCTTTTGGAGGAAGAATAGCGTGTTGAATTCGTTTGGCATAAAGAATACTTTGTTCGGTTTCAATATTTTTCAACTCAATAAGCTTACTCTTTGTTTCTATTTCGTGTTTTTGCAGGGTGATCTCTTTCGACTGCTTCTCCAAAAGCGTATTCGCCTTTTTCTTTTGCTGAAAACTTCGGAAGATAAAAAATGCGAAAATACCAACCAGCAACAAGCCGGCTGCCATAAAATAAAAATAGATCTTTTGTTGCTTGATCTCTGTTTCCTTTATGGCTTTTTCTTTATTAGCAAATTCCAATTGCATTGAACTTTTTTCGTTCTCGGCTAATTGCATGGCCAAACTTTGATTTGATTTAGTTAAAAGACCTTGCTTTTCCTTCAATTCGTACTCCTGAACTTTTTTCAAAACAGCCAAACGCTCTAACTCTTTTGCATTTGCTTGAGCCACTAAAGCCTGTTTCTCTATTTCAATTCTCTGTTGTTCAAACTGCAAGTCCTTTATCCGTTTTTGCTGCTCTGCCATGGCAATATCCGACTCTTGTTTTTCGCGAGCTAGTTTTTCTGCCAAGATCTGTGCTTCTTTTTGCCTCAGTTCAGCTTCCTTTAGATCCTGCTCTTTTTTTAACATGGCTATCTCTGACATTTTCTTTTCAGCCTCCATTCGCAAATTTTCGATCTCTAATTTCTTATTATCATCCGCCGTTTGCGCTAGTATGAATTTGGTAGATTCGCTAATGCCTTTTACCTGCTTATTGAACAAATTCACATAAGCACCATCGGTTGTGAATCGCTTTTTACGTTTACTGAAATAGATCTTTCCGGCAGGTTTGTTTAACAACAAACTCATAAAATCAGAACTTAATGAATTGGCTATATTGTCAGACAACTGCACTTTCCATTTTTCTAATTTATAAATACTGGTGTCGTTCAAATTATGAACATTGCCATCAACTATCAACGAAACGTCATTGAAGCCTTCTTTTGAAAAACGAATAATGTACTCGAAATTCAACTCCAGTTTTAATTTAAATGTTCCGTCGGTATTGTTAACCTCGTCGTAGATCTCAAAATTATCCCGCTCTACAACAATGCGAACATTATTCAACTCTTTACCAAATTTATCTATCTTACCACTAAACGACAAATACGAATTTTTGTACTTGCTTTTCGAATTTCTTTTTATTTTATTTCCTTCCGCATCATAAATAAAATAATCTCCTTCAAAATCTCTTCCCTTTAAATTTCCTTCTGCTGTAAGTCTTCCTTCCTTGTTATAAAATTTTGCCGCGCCGTTTGCTTCATCATTCACAAACTTTATTTCCGATTCAAGCTTACCAGTTTGATGATAGCTTTTCCAAACACCTATTTTTTTCCCATCCTTAAAATTTCCATCCTCAACTATCTGGTTGTTCTTATAGAATTTATATTTCCTACCCTTCTTGTCTTTCCCTAAAAGCACCCAACGTCCTTGTTTCGCATTGTTCTTCTCGATAATATTTACAGTATCCCCTAAATAGAGGTCATACGACGTCCACGCAGGCCTTTGTGCCTGAGCGCAATAACTTACAAAAATCAATAAAATAGCGACTAACCGCTTCATCCCTTAAAATTAGGATGAATTTTCAAATAATTAAATAATTGTTTACCTTTGTTTTAGTTCTTTAACAAACTTATCAAGAAAGGCCTAGGGACACGCCCGTTTAAGCCTTACCAACCCTGATTAGCTGCAAAGTTATGAAAGTTGTAAAGTTATGAAAGTTGAACTTTCTAAACTTGCTAACTTTTATGCTTTTCAACTTTTTAGAAGGTGGGAATTCGTTCTGGTTTTACCAGGAAAGATAAGTCGGAAATAAAAAGAGATCAATTTAAAAAATAACGCTCCCTTCCGACTAAAAACGCGAAGGGATTTTTTGTGAGCCTATGTTTTTACGTCACAACGTGAAAAGTAAAAATATTAGAGCGAACAATCCTGAGCGCTTGTGGTGAGCTTGTCGAACCATGTAGAGGGATATAAATAAAATGCATATAGAGACCACACATAGATTTGCCGAAAGAGTTGACAATTACGTCAAGTATCGTCCACATTATCCAAAAGATGTGTTCGACTTTTTATTGACCGAAAATATCATTACCAAAAAATCGGTTGTTGCCGATGTTGGATCAGGAACAGGAATTTCATCTGAACCATTTTTAAAATTGGGATTAACCGTTTACGGTATTGAACCCAATACAGAAATGCGTGAGGCTGCCGAAAAATTATTAAGCGCGAATACAAATTTTAAAAGTATTGATGCAAGTGCAGAACATACAACTTTAGAAAACAATTCGGTAGATGTTATTGTGGCCGGACAAGCATTTCACTGGTTTGATAAAGAGCAAACAAAACAAGAGTTCAAACGAATTTTAAAGCCCGGTGGTTATGTGGTCTTACTTTGGAATGATAGAAGAACAGATAGCACCGATTTTTTAATCTCTTATGAAGATTTTTTACAAGCCTGTGGCACAGATTACAAACAAGTGAATCATAAAAACACTCAAGAGAAAACGGTGCTTGAAGCGTTTTTTGGAAAACCATATTCAGAAAAATGGTTCGATAATTTTCAGGAGGTTGACTTTGCAGGGCTAAAAGGCCGTGTGCTTTCATCATCGTATATGCCCAACAAGGGGCATGAGAATTATGAACATATGATGTACTGTTTAAAAAAAGTGTTTGCAAGGTATCAGCAAAACAATACAGTGCATTTAGATTACGATACAAAAATTTATTACTCCTCCTTCGATTCCCTGCCTCGCCGGGAGGTAGGCGCTCAGGATGACAAAAAATAAAAACTATGAACACAGACATTAAACAAGAACTCGAAAAACGAATATTAGTAATTGATGGTGCAATGGGCACTATGATACAACAATATAAATTGGAAGAAAAAGATTACCGCGGTAAACGTTTTAGTGATTGGCCTAAAGACCTTCAGGGAAATAACGATCTGTTGTCGATAACCCAGCCTAATATCATTAAAGCTATTCATAAAGAATATTTAAAAGCGGGCGCCGATATTATTGAAACAAATACATTCAGTGGAACAACAATTGCCATGGCAGATTATGGTATGGAAGAATTGGTTTATGAATTGAATTACGAATCGGCCAAAATTGCTAAAGAAGCCATTGCCGAATTCAAAAAAGAATTTCGTGAATTTGCTAACGTTGCCAAATTTGTAGCAGGTGCCATTGGTCCAACAAATAGAACTTTATCACTGTCGCCCAATGTAAACGATCCGGGTTTTCGTGCCGTAACGTTTGATGAAATGGTTACCGCGTATACCGAGCAAGTAAAAGGATTGGTAGAAGGTGGCGCTGATCTTTTATTAATAGAAACTATTTTTGATACGTTGAATGCAAAAGCTGCATTATTTGCCATACAAAATTACTGTAAATCCATAAACAGAAAAATGCCAGTAATGGTATCGGGAACAATTACCGATGCCAGCGGTAGAAC
>JAWXAS010000152.1:0-12271 GCA_034439635.1 Bacteroidota bacterium
AGACCCCGCAGTGCGACAAACATAGCAAAGGACAAACAAGCTTGAAGTGATAGCCCGATAAGGCGCCCAAATAATAAAAATACTTTTTGAGGTTCGACTTAATGGATAGTGAATAGGGTTTCGAGCACTATTAATTAAGTATCCCGCCCCGCTCTGATGATTCCGAAGCTATTCGCTGTGAAAACCCGCTGTGTTAGCCGGAGGCGCTCTGTGGTTTCTAGCTCTTAATGGATCAATCAAAAAACAACCACGTTAATCCAAAACGCATAGCTCTATCAGGCTGATAATACCCCGGCACCATACTGTAATTAGTTCCAATAATACCGTGTAAGATGTTTTCCATTTTAATAAAGAATGTTACAGGTCTTATACGTGCATTTAGAAATACATCTACAAAAGTAAAATTACCGGCTTTGTATCTATCCTGAACGTAAAACACCTGTGTTGCTGGCATGTAAGCATATGGTGTAAACTGATCATAATATTCAACTTGAGCGCCAACCGCTAACTGAAGGTTGTTTTTAAACAGATTTCCCTTATAAAATAAAGAGGCAATAGAAATACTTTTAGGTAAACTGATCAAATTGCTGGAAGTTGTTTGCCATGTTTGATTGACGCCAACTCCCAAATGTTTAAAGAACACTTTATCTAAATTAATTCGCACAGCTCCATTGGTAATGGTGTTATTGCTTTGCATTGGATAAGCCAGTTGATCGAAGTACAAATAATTTGTGATGCCTTTGTAAATTCCGGTTAGGGTTAAAAAGTAGATCTTGCAACTCAGTTCTGCTTGATTCATCTGTACGTTGTTGAATTTATTATCCCAGGCAAAATGATTACTGTACCAATGTTTAAATATATAATCAGGTGTGCGATTTTCCGATAATAGCTTTAGGCTTATATTTCCTTTCAATTTATTATTTCTAATAAATTGCAATTGATGGAATGTTTCCACTTTATAATTTCCTGCAAACGCTCCGGCAGCAATATAAGTTCCCGAAACGGTATGGGTAAGTTTCTTTTGACTTAAACTATCGGCTGAAATAAAATTCTTTATATGATCTAGCTTTACATTTGCCAAATGGTTCATAAAACTAGTATCGGAGTATTGCCACAATTGAGCAATTTCATTTTCATATCCGACCTCCAAATTAAAATTCTTTTTTTGCGAGCGAAATGTGACATTCACCTCATTATTAAAAGTCCTTACGCGTGTGCTATCAATTGTTTTAGCAGTATCTGTGTAAAACAAGAAGTAATAAGCGTCTGCCCCACTGTTAAGGTCTTTATACCTATATTTTAAGCCGCTGTATGATGAACGTAAACCAAGGTACGTGTGCAGTTTAGAGCTGTCTTTATTTAATTTGAACCAATTTGAATACTGAGCCGATAATTCTCTATTATCTCTTGAAGCATTGCTTAATTTTACGGGAATAAGATCTTTACTTACTAAAAGGTCTTGCTGTCTTATAGTATCATTAACAACTCCACCATTTTCCTGAAAGCGATTATTGTTCACCAAAATATATGAGGTAAAACCAAATCGTTTGTTCTTTGATGTATAATTAGCCGAGGTATAAAAATTATTGGTAAAACTTTGTTGCTTTGTATAAAATCCCTGTGAGGTATAACGGTTTAATCGTAAAGTAATATTTAATTCATCTTTAAATGTATTTGAGAAAAGTAATCTAAATAACTGCAATTGTTTCGTTCCGGCTATTCCACTCAATTCGGCAAAGGGCCCTTTGGTTCTATAATATTCTACGTCTTCTTTTTTAATGAGATAATCGTCGAGTGGAACGTCAAATAATTTAAATCCAAGACTTCTACTTTTGATTTTTAACAAGTATTGTGGGCTAGACACTCCAATATTTCCCATAAAATTGCGATCAATAAAGCGATTTGCTTTTTCAACGGTGGTATCGGGATAAAAACTTTGGAATGGTTTTTTTTCTGATCGCTTCTTTACGTAATTGGGGTCAACGGAATAAAAACTTTGAGCGGAAACTATTTGGAAGGTAACAAAAACCAACAGAAGTGATCTGAATACATTTTTTAATGATTTTTTTATACGATCACCGAATGAACTCATTAACGAAACGGAAAATTAAAACTTATCGAAAAAATGTTCTTCTACATCAAACGTTGATTTTAAACCAACCTCTTTAAAATCACCTTGAAGCCATTTTGAAGCAGTTTCGCGGCCTTTTTCTTTGAGTGCAACAAGGAATTCCCATGAGGTATTCATTTTACTGCTGTAGCTTAACTGACTTAAAGCATCGTAACCACTTATTGTATGAACAAAGATCTCACGATTTATTTTATTATCGCTTTTAATGATCCCGTTGCGTAATAATTCGTTACGGTAGTGGATCAGTTTCATTTCGTTGATTAAGCTGCTATTAAAAGAGATCTCATTCACGCGATCTGCAATATCTCTTGCGGTTGTTGGAACTGAATTGATGTTGATCGAATTGATCTTTATCAAAACAATGTCGTGTAAATTTGTATTAGTGATCAATGGAAATATTGGAGGATTTCCCATGTAACCGCCATCCCAATAATATTCGCCTTTAATTTCTACTGCTTGAAATAAAAAGGGTAGGCAAGCACTAGCTAAAACTGTATCAACCGTAATATCTTTATTCGAAAATATCTTAGCGCGGTTTGTTTTTACATTTGTTGCGCAAATAAAAAGTTTCTTTTTATTATAGCGATGTAATTCTTCAAAATCAACATGCTCTAGTAAAATATCTTTAAGAGGATTAAAATTAAAAGGATTGAAATTGTAGGGCGACATTACTTGCGTAAGCGCATTGAACCACATATATCCTGGACTATTGTAAATATTACCATTGCCCATTGTTTGATCGATAATGCCGGGCTTAAATAAATAACTACCGCCAAGAGCAACTTTGCGCCACAAGCTTTCTAATAGTTCTTTAGCTTTTTGTGGCCCACCAACATGCAAACCATAGGCGCAAACTACAGCGTTAACTGCGCCTGCACTTGTGCCGCACATAGCATCTGCTACAAGGGCTTCTTCTTCCAGTAGTCTATCTAAAACTCCCCAGGTAAAGGCGCCATGAGCTCCTCCACCTTGAAGTGCTACACCTACATGCTTAATTTTTGATTCCATGTTTTAATACCAAATATACATATAATTTAGTCCAATCTGCTTGTTCTTTTGAATCAATACTTCTTCAAAAAATAGTTCCGTAGCTGTTGCTATGCAACGATTTTTGTTCCTTGTCTTGATAAAAAATCACTTCGCATCTTTGAACTAAATTATATCAACATTTGGTATAAATTTAACGATTTTCTGATGGTTTCCTAAGGATTGTTAGTTTAATGATGTTAATTTAATTGCCTCAAACCAACAGTTGCTTCGGTAAAATTGGGTTCAATGGCTAAGCATTTTTTGTAATCGTCTGCTGCATTCAATTTATTACCCATTTTAGCATAGCTATATCCTCGGGCAAAATAGGCGGCTGCCCATTGGTTATCTTGTTCTAGGGCCTTGTTTAAATATTCAATGGCTTTAGGGTAATCACTTTTTACATCTAAATAAATAGCGCCAATATTATAATTAGCCTGCAAATAGTTTTTATCTTTATTTAACAGCGCCATATATTCCGAAATAGCCTCATCAAATTTTCCGACATCCTGTAACAGCTTTGCTTTGGCATATTGTGCATTCACATATCCCGGATCAACTCTCAAAGCATTAGCATAATAATCAAATGCAATTGGATTTTTTCTTGCGGCATAAATAATTCCAAGATCATAATAAGCATCGGTTAAGCGATTGTCTTGTTCTACTGCTGTTTCTAAACTTGAAATAGCTTTGCTGGTATCGCCACTCTCGCGATAAATACTTCCTTTTAAGTAGTAAGCTTTTGCAATATTCTCGTTTATTTTAAGCGCCTTGTTAATGTTTTCAATAGCTTCTTTGTATTGCTTTACAATAAAATATAATTCCGATAGTTTCATTAAAGCCTCTGTGCTTTCAGGAAATTTTACAACTGTACGCTCTAATACCTCTTTGGTTTGGCGCGTTTTATTCTCTGCAAAGTAAACATCACCCAGCGCTATGTAATAAGATGCAACAGTACTGTCTAAACGAATAGCACGCTTGGCATCACCGGCAGCTACCTCAAATTGTTTGTATTGAATGTAAAGTTGACAACGTTTTATATACAGATCAGGATCAGAAGGGTTTTCGAGTAACTGAGCATTAATGGTTTTTAATTCGGCCGAATTTAATCTAATATTTAAACTATCCGCTTTTTCCTGTTCTTCTTTTGTAACAACGGATGGTTTACACGAAATAACAACGCTTGTTACAAAACATAAAACGAATATGGTTAAAAGTAATCTCATGTAATTTTGGTTAGAGATCATTGGCTTTGGCAATTAATTCGGCCACATCCATTACCTTGGTTTTGTCTTCTTTATTAAAATGCTTTACTCCGTCGGTCATCATTGTATTACAAAACGGACAGCCCACCGCAATAACATCAGGCTCAAGCGCCAAAGCTTCTTCAGCTCTTTCGGTGCTTACTTCTTTGGTTCCTTTTTCGGACTCTTTGAACATTTGCGCACCGCCAGCACCACAACATAAGCCATTAGCTCTGCTGCGTTTCATTTCTGCCAGTTCAACATCTAATTTTTGAATGATCTCTCGTGGAGCTTCGTAAACATTATTTGCTCTTCCTAAATAACATGGATCGTGAAACACAATTTTTTTTCCTTTGAATTCTCCGCCTTGCACTTTTAGTTTCCCAGCATTTATCAATTCTTGAACTAACTGTGTATGATGTACTACTTCGTAATTACCACCTAAAGCAGGGTATTCGTTTTTTAAAGTATTAAAACAATGCGGGCAACCTGTAACGATCTTTTTTACATTATACATATTCATTGTAGTAATGTTTTGCACGGCCTGCATTTGGTATAAAAATTCATTTCCAGCGCGTTTTGCCGGATCACCACTGCAACCTTCTTCACTTCCAAGGATGGCAAATTTTATTCCAACATGATCTAAAATACGCACAATTGCTTTTGTTATCTTTTTAGCGCGATCATCAAAGCTACCGATACATCCTACCCAAAATAAAATTTCCGGTGTTTCGCCTGCAGCGGTCATCTCGGCCATTGTTAGGATTTTTATAGATTTATCACTCATGTTAAGTTTTTTAGTTGGCAGTTGCAGTTGGCAGTGGTTTTGGTAGTTTTGGCGACCCGAATTTTTGAGGATTGTTCATCATGTTACCAAGTAGTTTACCAATTTGTAAATATTCTTCTAAAATTTCTTTATGTCTTTTTTCGTTTAAATAACCACAATCCCTTGCAAAATATCGATGCACCATAGTTTCAGCGCACTCTCTATCACTATCGTTTAGTTTTGAAATAAAGTGTTTTTGATAGATTCTCTTTCTATAACCTTCGGCAAAATTCGCGCAAACAGAACGTGTGGATCTTCTTATCTTACCGTTCGAATAGTAAATCTCTTCTTTTGGAAAACTCTTCGAATCTTCAAAAATTTCCATAGCAACTTTGTACGCTTTTTTATATGCTATAAGATTTTTAAATCCCTGACTACTCATTTTTTTATTTCTTTTAACTGTTTACTGCTACTGCCCACTGCTTACTCTTCCTTTACCCAATTCCCTCTATCAGATTGACTAAACTGCCAAGGCGCTCCGTTATTCTCAATATTGCTGAACATGTTATTTAATTCGGCAGGACTTTGACTTTGCTCCATTACTAAAAATCTACGCATCTCTATAATTATTGCTAGCGGATCAATATTCACAGGGCATTCTTGCACACAGGCATTACAAGTATTGCAGGCCCAAATTTCTTCAGTTGTTATATAATCTCCTAATAACGATTTTCCATCATCCACAAACGTTCCGCCGTTCGCATCCATGTTCTTTCCAACTTCAGTTAAACGATCGCGAGTATCCATCATGATCTTACGTGGAGATAATTTTTTACCGGTAATGTTTTGCGGACAAGCAGAAGTACATCTTCCGCACTCAGTACACGTGTATGCATCTAATAAATTTTTCCAGTTAAGATCTTGAACATCCTTTGCGCCAAAACGTACAGGATTATTAGGGTCAGTTTTTGGTTGATAGGCCGGATCAAAATTAGGAGCCACTACATCTGTTACTGCTTCAAGTGTAGTGAACTCACCTTGTAATTTTAAATTAGAATAATATGTATTAGGAAAAGCTAACAGAATATGCAAATGTTTTGAGATAGGAAGATAAACCAGGAATCCAAAAATCCCCATGATATGTCCCCACCAGCCAATACGTTCAAATAAATGAACGGTTGATAAATCCATTCCTGAAAATATGCTTTGAAAGTTAGAAGAAATAATGAACGAAGCTGTTTTTATGGTTTCGCCGCGTGCTTGCAATTCCAAATCGGCAGAATTCATCATCATGATGCAAGTGATCAAAAATATCTCTGCGGCTAAAATTAAGTTAGCATCCTTAGTTGGCCAACCTTTCATTTCGGGTTTTTGAAAACGCGCTAAACGAATAATATTTCGTCTCGATAAAAAAGTAATGGTAGCAATAAACGCTAACACAGAAAGGATCTCTATAAAATTAATGGTAAAAGTGTAAATTTGAGAAAGCGCTGTTCCGTTAATGGCATGCCATATTCTTCTATGCCCACCGCTTACACCATCAATAACAATTTCTAATAATTCTATTTGTGTGATAACAAATGCCGCATAAATAAAAAAGTGCATGATGCCCGGAATAGGACGCACAACCATTTTGCTTTGCCCAAAGGCAACTTTAAACATTGTTTTTAAACGAGCACTTTTGTTATCCGTTAGATCAATGTCTTTTCCTATAAGGATATTTCTTCTGATCTTTTTTGCATGATAGGTAAAGAAGACAGCTACAGAGATAAGTAAAATACTAAATACGATAGGACTCAGCATAATGAATTATGGTTTCAATTTTTCTTCTTTCGGTATTTCTACTTCATCTTTTGGCTTGTTCTTATCTTTTCTGCCAAATACCGAGAAGTGAATATAACGTTCAGGATTGTAACGAAGATCTTTCAATAACTTGTCGAGATCAACGGTTGATTTGTTAAGATTGTAATATAAACTATCGTTCTTGGTTAATTTACCTAATGTTCCTTGGCCTGCATTAATGCCAGCCAACAAGGCATTCAATTGCTTCATCGACTTATCGGTATTATTGATGGCACTTGCTAATTCAGCTTTTGCCAAACTATCACTTATGTTACTGAAGTTGGTAAGGATGTTATCGATCTTTTGACCATTTTTATCAAGATTGGCTGTAATTCCATTTAAGTGTGATAGAATGGATGAGATCTTTACTTTTTCACTTCCAACAAGATCATCTAATTTATAAGCCGTTTGTTCTAAAGTAAGGATCGCTTTTCGTACACTCTCAAATGATTTATCTAAATTTTCGCGTGTTTTTGCATTAAGGATAGCGTTCACCACCGTCATTACCGAATCAATGCTTCCAATTAAATTCTCTGCTTTTGCCTTTAATGGAGCAATTTGCGCATTTACCGCATTTTGTAAATTCACTTCAGCATCTGCTTCAAGCGTATCTCCGCTTTTTACAAATTCGATGTTATCACTAAAGTTGATCTCTACCGCTTTTGTACCTAATAGATCGGAGCTAATGGCCTTAGCAATTGATCCTTTTGGGATCTGAACATCTTCGGTTAATAAAAACTTTACAAGTACAAAAGGCTTGCCATTTCTTTTTAATAATTGAATAGTGTTTACTTGACCTATTTTATAACCGTTTATGAGTAAAGGACTTGCCGGAATCAATCCTTCTACCTTTGGATAAACTGCGTATAGATAATACTTGTGAGAAAAGAGATTTGAGCCCTTTAAAAAGCTTAGACCCCATATGAACGCCGTAATAGCTAGAACAACAACAACGCCTATTTTGAATTCTTTACTTAATTTCACAGAAAACAATAAATTTGAATGCATAAATATAGCTAATATTTATGAGATAGATTTAGGGGTATTATACATTTTTATGCAGAAATTAAAGAACGAAGACTTGAATAGGTTAAGCGAAGAGGGTTACAAAAATGCCCAAAAAACGCCTATTGTCATTGTTCTTGATAATATAAGAAGTTTACATAATGTAGGTTCGGCGTTTAGAACTGCAGATGCCTTTTTAATTGAGAAAATATATTTGTGCGGGGTTACAGGATGTCCACCAAATAAGGAAATTGAAAAAACAGCTTTAGGCGCCACCAAAACGGTAGAGTGGAATAGTACAAAAAGCACCATTGATGCGATCAAGGAATTGAAAAAACATGGTTATAAAATAATTTCCGTTGAGCAGGCCGATAAGAGTACAAAACTTCATCAATTCAAGATAAAAAGTGAAGAAAAGATAGCCTTGGTTTTTGGGAATGAAGTGTATGGTGTAGAGCAAGAAGTGGTAGATGAAAGCGATGTGGTGTTAGAGATCCCACAGTTAGGTTCAAAGCATTCGTTTAATGTTTCGGTAAGCATTGGAATAGTTTTATGGCAACTTGTAACAGAAAGGATAGCCAATGAAAATTAAATTAGCAATATTTTCATTTCTGATTATGATTTCAGTAAATGCCCAAACTAAAAAATGGGAAAATGATCTTGTGGTTAATTATAAAATGACAGACAAAAATGGACAGCTACAAAATTCCATTGAGGTTAAAAAAGACACGCTTCGTTATGTATGGTTAGAGAAAGGGAAAATTACGAGCAGAATGATAGTACACGATACTACTTTAGAGAATAAACTTATTGGAATAATGGAGGCCTATAAATTTTTAAAATTTAAAAATGGAAAGCAAGTTAAGCCTGGACCTAACATTACTTTTTTACACAAAAAAGACGAGAAACAAAAAACCATTATAATACCAAGGAATGCAAAGTCGGAGTCGAAAGAAGGGTTGTTTGTTAAAGAATTTATGGAAGTAATTCTATTAAGAGTGTTTGAAACGGATCTCAAAAATTCCCCTAAGTAATGAGATATATACCGATTATTTTTAGTTTAGCATTAGCACTTAGTTTTTCTAACTGTGGCTCCAATAAAGTTATTTACGCCATTGCCGAAGACCATTTTGTTTTTGAAAGAGATTCGATCCCTTATGGTAACAATAAGCTTTTAAAAGAGTCATCTGCATCTTTTTTAACCTATGAATTTGATAATAAAAAAGGACCGTTAAAAATATATGTGCGATTTGATGGCATGATGCCAAATATCAACACCATTGAGAGCATTGATTTGGAGTTAATTCAAAAGAATGATAAAGGTGAAATTGTAAAATTGCATGCAAAGGAATTAAGTGAATTTAAAGTGGAGTATTCAAATGGTAGATCAATTGTGAGCTTGCCAATTAGAAATGAACATATTTGCAGCCAAGTTAATTGGAAAGAAGCCAATTGGGGGGAGTACACACAAAACAGCAGTGTTGGTTTTGTAGGCACATTTATTTTTGAACTGGAAGAATATCCAACTAATTTAATGCTGAGTTTTAAGATCAATTGGAAGAATAGAGAAAAGCAATTTGAAACCACACTCACCAAAGAAGTGTATGTTGGACCAAAATTCAATCCGAAATATTAGAGTTTGATGATTTCTATTAGTGAAATTCTCACAAAAAATTGGATTAAAACTGTTGGTGTAATTATAGTTATATTAATTAATATCAGTTGTGATGAAGAGAGAAATATCTACGAAATTTCACCATCATTTATTTGTTATGATAAAGACACAGTCATAGGTCCTACCGGTAACCCGGTTGAAAGAGTAAAATGTTTGGCTGTAATCACTGAAACATTCGTTGAACCGGAGGGACTCTTGAAAATTTCCATGAATTTTGGAGATTATACACCTAGAATAAAGTATTTAGATAGTTTTGACTTAAAATTGAGCTTTACTGGGAGTGATGGGAGAAAGGTAATTCTTGTACCCAGCTCTGAATCTAAAGTTTTTATTGTTCCCGATATGTATCGTGCCAGTCATGGGGAACAAGATATGCAAGTCACAAACAAAAATATTGGCGCGCAAATTAATTGGAAGTTTGTGGGGCCAGTTGATTGGGATGAAAAAGATTCAAAATCTTTCAACCCTGATTCCAGCAGTATTCAAGTGGGTTGTAAGTTATTGTGTGAATTTAAAACCGATGAATATCCAAATTATTTGTATTTAAATTTAAGGATTATTTGGAAAGACAAAATGAGGGAGGTCTCATCAACTCTAACAAAGCGTGAATTCGTTCCGTCACCGCGAAAAGTAATCGAAATGGATTTTTTTACAGGAATATTTGGAATAGCATTGGGGCTAGGTAGTATTTGGTTCAGTATAAAATTCCTGAAACTTTATTTTAAAGTGAAAGGATGGAGTAGAGTGGAAGCTAAAGTTATTTCAAAGGAAATCACCATTCACAAAAAGTACTCAACTACGCGCACACCTTACAAATTAAACGCTTCTTATACTTATATTTTTAGCGGATCTGAATACCCCGGAACAAACATTTATTTAGCTGAATTAATGGGCGGCCAGGCAAATCACATGAAAGGCGATGCTGAAAAAAGATTAGAACGAATACAAGGCGCTATGACCGTTTATGTTGATCCAAATGATCCAAGATCATCAGTTATGTATTGTGAAGGAGTTGGTTTGTATTATTTTATTTTGGCCATGGGAGTTTTTGCACTTTTATTTGGGATCACAAAGCTTGTGTAATAAAAAAAGCAGACATCCCGATATCAATCGCGGCGTCTGCTTTTTTTTTGATACATTTTTTAATTAAAAGCAAAAGCTACTGCTGAATTTTTTGGCGATCTTACCTGGTAAGATAGTGTTAATTTCTTTGTGTCTTTTGCTTGTATTGTTGTTCTCCAAGATAACAAGCCACTTATTTCCTCGTATTTAGCACCCGACAATTCTTTTTTCTCTATAACAATATTCTTGTCTTGCGATAATGGTAATTGATCTTCAATATCGATCTCAATTTTTTGAGAGCGCGAATTTTTCATCGTTATCTCATATGTGTATTGATGCACTTTGTCATTATCAAAGAATTTTTCAAAACTTTTGTCTTTAACTTTGGCTCTTTTTACAGCAATGTTCTTGTCAATTCCAAGTGATAACTGAATGGTATCCTCAACACCTCCCGAAGGTAAACTTGTTTGACCAATATACGAACCATCATAGTAAATGGAAGCATTTCCGGCCATGATGTTTATCTCTTCCCAGTCGGGGATCAACGCTGTTAAATATACATTGTTGTTTAATTTCGGAATGGCTTTATAACGATACATGGTTTTTAGATCTTTAACCATAATGGCGGCGTAATGTTCTTTTCCATCGGTAGGTATGTTGTAATTTAATTTAATTTCATACTCAATCTCGATCATATTTTCGCTAACCGATGTATAGTTATATGCGAATTCCGCATCTTTTTCAGCTTCTGCAACCACAACTTCAGCAAGCGAAGCTCCAGCAGCTTTTGCATCAGGCCCTCCACCAGAATAACCGCCTGTAGCTCTTTGCTTATGTTGAATGTATCCTAAATACCATGGACTCAATTGTGGCAATGAATACGAACGGTTTGGATTAGCAGTTGAAAGAATCAACTTTACATTGCTCCAATCATTACCCGATTGCTGATGAATTTGCGCTTTAAAAGTAAGTTTCACGTTTTGTTCGGTAGATATAGCTCTTAGATCATAAGAAGGTGTCCAACCTGCATTGGTGATGTAATAATTGAAATTCAAATTAGCTTGTCCTGCTTGTTCGGCAATTAAATGAACGATCACGCGATAATCCACGCGCTCTTCTTCACCAGTGTTATTTTGATTGGCTAATTCGTTATTGATATTGGCTTGGCGCTCTAATAATCCGCTTTTTTTGAGTTGGATCTTAACACGTTCTTTTTTCAATTTCAATTGTTCTGAGTTGATATTATATAATTTCTCTCGTAAAAATGTGAGCCCATCTTTTAAAAAAGCAATGCTGTCTTTTTTAGATAATCCCTTGTATAAATTATAATTCAAAAGAACTCCTTTTTCTGTAGTTAGTGCTTCCGATTTTGAATTGATATCTTCCAAAACATAATCCAGTTCAATGATGCTATCGCTTATATTCTTTAAGTATTTTTTGAATTTAGTATCACCATTCATTTTGGCTTTTTCAAATTCAGGATAAAAAATGATATGCTGAATATCGGTAATAATAAAACC
>JAWXAS010000153.1:0-9359 GCA_034439635.1 Bacteroidota bacterium
TGTCTCTCCACTCTATTAATTTATTTAATCCTTGCTCTAAATTGTATTTGAATTTAAATCCTAATTCCTTCTCGGCTTTTTCTGCAGATCCAATTCTGTTTTGAACTAAGGCTCTTGCATCATCTGCGCTATATGGTTTATATACAACTTTCAAATTTGACCCTTTTAATTTCAATATAGTATCACATAATTGTTTAACAGTGGTTTGAACTTGTGTTCCTACATTGTAGTATCCAAATTTTACATCGCTTTTTAATGCGGCAATGTTTGAGCGTGCAATATCCTCCACGTAAATAAAATCATAGGCTTGACTTCCATCGCCATTAATGGTTGGGGCTTCATTCGCATCGATCTTATTTAACATGACAGGAACAACTCCGCTATAAACCGCATGTTGATCTTGACCCGGTCCATATACATTCATGTAGCGTAAACCTATAACTTCTAATCCATAACGATCATTGTATGCCGTGCACATGGCTTCGCCTGCAATTTTAGTTGAGCCATAAAAATTCTTGTTGTTGAACGGATGTTCTTCCGACATAGGAACCTCAACTGCATCACCATAAACAGAAGCCGAAGAAGAGTAGATCAGTTTTTTAATATTGTTCTTTACACAAGCTTCAATCACATTAAAAGTTCCTGCAATATTCACATCAAACGCTGTGCGAGGATAATCTTTGCAATGCAATAACCACATGGCTGCTAAATGGATCACATAATCAACGCCTTTCATGGCATCATTCAAAATATCAATCTCGCGAACATCACCGCCGGTTGGATAAATATAACAACGCTTGTCGTTTAAACAATCGTCGATGTTGCTCATTTTACCACGAGCAAAATTGTCATAAATAATCACTTCCTTTACTGGCTCCTTCAATAATTCACGAACCACAAAGCCTCCAATAAAACCGGCTCCACCTATTACCAATACTTTTTTATCTTTTAGTTCCATATGTATTTTATTTAAAACTCCATTTGCTATCTGGTTCCACAAATCCATGCACATCATCCCAAGGATAAACCTCGTTCTTATTATAACCGATTTTATCTACCGAAATAAAATATACATTCTCTACCCAGTCGATGGTGTTTCCATTGGCCAAATAATTTACACCAAGGGTAAACGAATATTTTCCAGGCAATAATCTTACATTAAAAACTGCTTCAACCGTATGACTTCCCTTAGAAATATTTCTACCAACGTAACTGCTATTATCTTTTTCTACGGCGTACAAAATTGGTTGACCAAGTGTTGTGCCAATGTTGATATTTATCATTACATTTTTTAGATCCTGCATCGCTTCCAATTCTACAACAACTTTAAATGATTGGTTAAATGCTAACCTGTCAATTACATTTCCTTCAAGATCTGTTATCAAAATTTTTCTGAAAAAAGCTTCTCCATTTGTATAAAGGCGGTAAAAATCAGGCGGTATTATTCCAGTTAATTGTACATTTCTATTTTCGTTTAAGTAAGATTCAATGATCGATTTAGTCGTACCTCGACCTTCTATTTGTCCATTCTTTAAATACATACATGTATTACACAAATTTTGCACTGCGCCCATATTATGGCTCACAAACAAAACCGTTCTTCCTTGAGAACTAACGTCTTTCATTTTACCAATACACTTGTCTTGAAACTCTTGATCGCCCACTGCTAGTACCTCATCAACAATCAATATCTCAGGCTCCAAATGTGCTGCCACTGCAAAACCTAAACGAACCATCATTCCTGACGAATAGCGTTTGACCGGTGTATCAATATATTTTGCAACACCACTAAATTCAACTATTTCATCTAATTTCCTTTTAATTTCTATCTTGGTCATGCCAAGTATAGCCCCATTCAAATAAATATTTTCTCTTCCTGTTAACTCCGGATGAAATCCTGTTCCTACTTCCAAAAGTGATGCAACTCTTCCTTTTATTTTAACCTCACCAGTTGTTGGTGTTGTTACTTGCGATAATATTTTAAGTAAAGTTGATTTGCCCGCCCCATTTTTTCCAATAATTCCAAGTACTTCGCCTTGTTCTACCTCAAAATTAATATCCTTTAGCGACCAAACATAATCGCTACCGCCCATTTTAGATCGATCATTTGTATCACCAACTTTCAAATAAGGATCTTCTTTGCCTCTTAGTTTATACCACCATCTATTTAGATCATGTGAAACTGTGCCGGTTCCCAATTGCCCTAACCGGTATTGTTTTGAAATATTATGTGCTTTTAAAACGATCTTAGACATTACACTGTATCCATAAATGATTTCTCAACGCGATGAAAGATGATCAACCCAACAAAAAATAGAACTAGAGTAAATGCAAAACTGTAAAGTAGGTACATCCAATTAAAAACACCAACTCCTAAAAATGCATACTTAAATGTTTCGATGATGCTTGTAACCGGATTTGCCAGGATGATCCATTTATATTTATCAGGAACTATAGATAAAGGATAAACAATTGGCGAGGCATACATCAAGAGCTGCACACCAAATGTTACCAAAAATTTAAGGTCGCGATACTTAGTGGTTAAAGATGAAATAATAATTCCAAAGCTTAAACCTAAAAATCCCATCAACAGTATCAAAAAAGGAACTAGGGCTAAAGTCCAATTGGGATGAATAGAATCTTCTTTGATCAAAAAATAAACCCACACAGCAAGAAATAAAAATAATTGCACTCCTAGTTTTATTAAATTAGAAACCACTACCGATAACGGTACGATCATTCTCGGAAAATAAACTTTACCAAAAATATTTGCGTTGGCAGTAAATGTATCGGCAGTTTTTGTAAGCGTATCTGAAAAATAACCCCACAAAGTTATTCCGCATAAATAAAATAAAATTTGCGGTAAGCCATCTGTTGAGATATTAGCCAAGTTTCCGAAAATAATTGTGAATGTAATTGCTGTAATTATTGGCTGAATAAAAAACCAAATTGGACCAAGAATGGTTTGCTTATATACCGAAACAAAATCACGTTTTACAAAAAGAAATAACAGGTCTTTATAGCGAATGATCTCTCCCAACTTAAGATGGTACCATTTTGAATGTGGTTTAATTATTAAATCCCAGTGATTCATTTTTTATTTAATACCAATACCTCCAAAGGGATTTTAACTGTTAACGCGTAACCAATACTTTCTATTTGAATTTGATAGATCTCTTCTTTATTATTTGATATAACAGTTCCCGACAATCCTTTGAATGGTCCGTATTTAATTAGTACAGGGTCTCCCTTTTGAAATTCAGAAATACCAAGTCCTTCCACAAAATACCCTTTACTTTCTATTGACTTTAAGGCCTCTATTTCTATATCACGAACGGTAGCATCCGATTTATTATATCTTACAAAATTTAAAACACCTTGCGCTTTAAATACTAGATCTCTATCTTTATCTTGAACCCTTATAAAAACGTAACCCGTTATCATAGGGCTTAAAACAGTTTTTATTCTATCGCTCCAGTTTTTTCGTTCCGTTTTTAATGGCACATACGATTCCAAGCCTAGTTCAAGCAAGCGCTTGGTTACTTTCTTCTCGCTTCTAGAGGCTACATATAAAACTCTCCACTTCATTTTTTTCAAGGCTTCGCCACTTCAGTCACATAACCGATTGTGTGCGCAAATACAAATTCACCTCAACAAAGTCATTCGTTGAGTTTATTATTTATTCCATATCAACAAAGGATGTATATCAATTTGTTGAATTTTTTTTATGTCAAATTCACTAGGAAGATAACAGATGAAAGTAATTTTTTTATTCAGTTTTTTCTCGGCCTTACCTATCAATTCTTCCAAGTATGCAATGTTAATATCCCCTACAAAAACCAGCTCTATGGCATCACTTTCCAAACCTTTTGCTAATTGGCCAATTAGGTAAACCTTTTCAAGATTACCAATATGCTTCATAACATAATCCACCAAATGGTTAATGCCGGTAATCTTCATTAACATTTGTCGTAAATCGTTGAATAACAGGTGTTTTTGATTGGCTTTAAAGAATTTTTTATTGCCTTCTGTATAGGAATTTAAAAAGCCCGCCTTTTCGAATTTATTTAATTCAAGCCGAATTCCATTGGTAGAATCGCCAAATTCCTCTTCTAGTCCACGCAAATACGATACTGAATTTTCGTTTAAAAAAAACTTGAGAAGGATCTTGATCCGGGTTTTAGAAGATATGAGGATATCAAACATATATAAAAACGAGTAATAAAATTACTCATTTTTATTGAAATGCCAAATTATTTACTGTAAGAACTTCCTTTTCCATAACCATAGCCATACCCGTAGCCATAACTATAACCATAACCCTTGTAATAATAACGCTTACCAAGCTCTCTTACCCCATTTAGAACAAATAGCAGGCTGTTGATATTATTACTTTCCTTAATTTGATTAACAAAATTGATCGTCTTTTTGGTTGACGAATTAGCATTTAATACGAATAATGTTGCATCTGCAAATTGCATAAGAAATACCGAGTCTGAAAGTAAACCTGCCGGTGGTGAATCAATTATAACAAAGTCATAATTAGATTTAGCATAGGTGATCAATTCTCTTAGTTTTTCTGATAAAACAAAGTCGGATGGATTTGGTGGCACAGGGCCTGCAAACATGCAGTAAAGATTTGGAATAACGCTTGGTTTAATTATTTCTTCAATAGTCCCTTCTCCTTGACCAGTAATATAAGTTGTAATTCCACTTAGCTGTGCCTGCAAACCAAGGTTTTTGTAAACTTTTGGTTTATGAAGATCTAGTTCCAGTATAATAGTTTTTTTACCTGTTTTTGCTAAGGTTGTTGCCAAATTAATACTTGTAAATGTTTTACCTTCACTGGGTAAAAATGAGGTTACCAATAAGGTTTTATTGTCTTTACCTACTCCGGCATACTGCAAGTTTGTGCGTATATTTCTAAAAGCCTCAGATACTAATGAGTTTGGCTCCATATCAACTATAATACCGGTTCCATCATTATTTTTAATAAACGGAATGATTCCAACGGCAGGTATATCAGTTAATTCTTTAAGATGCTCAACGTTCTTGATTCTTGAAAACAAAAGGGTTCTCAAAAAGATCACAATTATTGATAGCGCAAAGCCGCCGGTTAAAAAATTTCTTTTTAAGCCTTGCCTGTCGGGGCTAACCTCCCCTGTATTTCTGGGTGTTTCAATAATAGTTGCGTCGGGAACAATACTGGCTTTAGCAATTCGCGTGCTCGCCTTTTTTTCTAATAGAAAATTATAGATGGCTTCATTTACACTTAATTTACGTTGAAACCCAAGGATATCTTGCTGCTTTTGCGGGATAGACTTTGCCTCGCCAACGTATTTGGATATTTGCCCATTGATATTATCTATTTTGGCAAGCGTTGCTTTTCGATTATTATTAATATAAACCAAAAGATCTTGTTTTAATTTCTTGATATTATTCATGTTCTCTTGTAAAACAGGATTAGCTTCTGTTGCAATATTATTTAACCTATTCAATTCAATTTGGCGGGTATATAATTCAGTGGCGGCTTTTGGTATAAATCCATCCTTTTCGGCAATAAAAATAGATGGTGGTAAAAACTGCGGGTCCTTATCTTCGATAATGTATTTTTCTAGATCGTTAAGCGACTGTATCTGCATTTGTGCATTTGATCTTTCCTGATCATAAGCTCCAATTTTACCTAGAAAATCTGTCTCTTCCCATCCCAAATTTACAATTGACTTACGCTGCTTATACATTTGCAATGTATCTACACTTGCGTTCAATAAAATTGATATCTCGTTTAATTGCCGATCGATATAATCAATGGTCTTTTCATTTAGATCAATTTTTGATTTCAATTTGCTGTAAAAATATTCTTGATTCAACGAATCTAAAACGAGTACAGCTCTTTCGGGAATAATATCGTTTAAACTTAGTTCTAAAATATTTGTATAGTCAGGGTTTTCAACGCTCATGTTTTCACGGATCTTTGAGATCAAAAATTCGTTTGAGTGCACAATGAACTGATAATAAATTCCCTTTAACGACTCAATTTTTCTTGCTTCTAAGTGTAGATTTTTAACGATCAGCATATTGAAATCAAGATCAATTAATTCTTTTCCGAAAACTCCTTTCTTCACTTCGTGCTTATTCTCTTTTAAATAATCTATTTCGTAAGAGCTGCTATCAATAATTTTAAAATCAAACACCGTTTCATTTAATGAAGAATTAATGTTATTGATCATCACGTTAAAGGGCATGCCACCAAACTGCTCAGTAGTTCTTACCTTCCCAACAATAAAATAAGAGATCTCCAATTTATTCTTAAGCTTATTTACTACTTTGTTTAGCAGGTCATATGACAACAAAACGCGTTTCTCATTGGAGTTATCAATATAACTTTGCCCGCCATAAAAATTAGCATCTGTAACTACATTTCCTTTATAGTAGGCGTCGTTGTTTTGTAATAAGATCTGCGTAGATACTTTGTAAGTAGAGGTTAAGCGATAGATGTAAAAAGTTCCTACAAAATAAAAGATGGGTAAAAAGATTAAAGGAACCCACCAATTAGCCTTCAAGACCCTTAATATTAAGTTGAAGTCTTTTTGTGTAATTATGGCTTGTTTCTTGGTATTTGCGACACCCATTTGAACAAAATTAACTGATTTAGTTCAAAAATCAAGGTTGTTGATTCAAAATGATTTGAGTATCTTCGTGCCTCTATTAGTGTGTAATAATGGGACTTAAACAATATAGTATTCTTGTAATTTTCCTTCTTTTGGCGGTTAATACATACGCCGGCGTTCCTCCTCCTCCTCCACCTGTTATTGGACCTGCCTGCTGGCCTCCTCCTTGCATACCAATTGATGGCGGTATAACTCTGCTTATTGCTGCGGGCGCGGCTTACGGGGCTAAAAAGATCTACGTTTCCAGAAAAAAAGCTGAAGCAGATCAGTAAAATCATGTGGGCAGATCTTAAAAAAAATGCCGTTCTAAAATTCATAGTTTCTTCAGGGGTTACGTACCTTTTTCTTTATCTGATCTATCAATTTATTGTAAGGCGTAATACGTATTATGACCAAAAGTTTATAGGCACTATTATTAATGGTAGCGACTTCTTTTTACATCTATTTGGATTTAATACCTTTACAGTTTTACAAGACCTTGATTTTCAAGTAATTGGAATCGATGGCTCCAACGGGGTTTGGGTTGGCTCTAACTGTAATGCCATTTCGTTATTCATGCTTTTTGTGGTATTTATCATTTGGTATCCAGGTCACCAAAAGTCAAAGCTTTGGTTTATTCCCTTTGGAATAATAACTATTCATGCGCTTAATATTTTGCGAGTGATGGGCCTTGCACTCATTGCTAAGTTTGCGCCCAACTGGCTCGACTTCAATCACAGTTACACCTTCACTTTTATTGTTTACGCTTATATTTTTGTGCTTTGGATGTGGTGGGTAAATAAATTCGCTGGCAAAAAAACAAATGCTGCATGAAGATAAGCTGGAGATATCTCATCCTGTTCTTCCTTTTATTTGCTGTGTTAGGTTACTACCGCGAAAAATTCTTTTTGGCATTAAATCACTTGATGTATGTTAAATATTATGGGCACGGAAACGAAGAGTATATCGATCCGTTCATTCATTTCTTTGATAATTTTGAGTATAGCACGTTATACTACATGAAATACCCATTCACCATTCTATCAATACTGCTGTTTGGTTGCTTAAGTTATTTCTCGGTTCGCTTTATTTTAGGAACAAAAAAAATATGGCGCTGGGTTGTTTATTCTTACCTCATTTTGTTAACTTTGGCCGGCTTAAGTATGCTATTTGGTTATATTGTGAACCAACGTTTGCAAGACGACGAATACACCCTTAGCCGATGGTTGGTTGGAATTATTCAATCGCCCATCATAACCATCATAATTATAGCATCGCATCAATTACTAACACAGCAAAATCAAAACGATAATGAAAAAGGATCCATTCATTTTTAAATTTATAAAAGAAGAGTACGAACGCCAAGCACGCGGCATTGAATTAATTGCCAGCGAAAATTACGTGAGCGATCAAGTAATGAAAGCCATGGGAAGTGTGCTCACCAATAAATATGCCGAAGGTTACCCGGGAAGAAGATATTATGGCGGATGCGAAATTGTAGACAAAGTTGAACAACTGGCTATTGATCGCGCTAAAGAATTATTTGGTGCTGAATGGGTAAATGTACAACCACACTCAGGCGCGCAAGCAAATGCAGCCGTAATGTTAGGTGTAATTAAACCCGGTGATCCAATTTTAGGATTCGACTTAAGCCATGGTGGACATTTAACGCACGGTTCGCCTGTTAATTTTTCGGGTAAATTATACCGCCCAAATTTTTATGGTGTTGAAGAACACAATGGATTAATTAATTATGATAAAGTTGAAGAAATAGCAAAACGCGAAAATCCAAAATTAATTATTTGCGGTGCCAGTGCTTATTCTCGCGATTGGGATTATGAACGCTTACGTAAAATTTCAGATAGCGTTGGCGCTTTATTGCTTGCTGATATCTCTCACCCATCGGGTTTAATTGCCAAAGGAATTTTAAATGATCCAATGCCGCATTGCCATATTGTTACTACAACTACGCACAAAACATTACGCGGCCCTCGTGGCGGAATGATCATGATGGGAAAAGATTTTCCGAACCCTTGGGGAGAAAAAACACCAAAAGGTGAAACAAAAATGATGAGCGCTATTTTAGATGGCGCCGTTTTCCCTGGCACACAAGGCGGTCCGTTAGAACATGTGATCGCAGCAAAAGCTGTTGCTTACGGTGAATGCTTAAGTGATGAATACATGACGTATTGCGTTCAAGTAATTAAAAATGCGCAAACAATGGCGAATGCTTTAATGAGCAAAGGCTATAAAATTATTAGTGGTGGAACCGATAATCATTTGATGTTGATCGATCTTCGAAATAAAAATATTACCGGTAAGGAAGCAGAAAAAGCTTTAGGACATTCAGACATTACGGTAAATAAGAACATGGTTCCTTTTGATGATAAATCGCCATTTGTTACAAGCGGAATTCGCATTGGCTCTTCAGCCATCACATCTCGTGGATTGAAAGAAAAAGATTGTATCAAAGTGATTGAATTGCTGGATGCAACCTTGATGAATCGTGCTAACGAGAAGGAATTAGCGAAGATCAAAAAGAAAGTAAATACAATGATGATAAAATATCCTTTGTTTAAAGATTAATTTTTCATCGCTTCGCGAAATATATTTAGTCGAACCTTAAAAAATATTTTTATTTTGTTTGGGCACCTATTTAGTCGTCCCTCAAAAACTCTGTAAGCCTTGTTATTATTGAGTTTGTTTAAA
>JAWXAS010000154.1:0-5629 GCA_034439635.1 Bacteroidota bacterium
AATAAATACTATGGAAAATAATAAACATTTAGCCGACGGATTCGTTAATGGATTAAAGAATTTTGCAACCAAACTCGAAGAAGGTCAATTGGAGGCTGCTTTAGGAAAAGCCGAAGCGAAAGATAAATGGAACGAGTTCAATACAAATTTCAAAAAATTTATTCACGAATCAAAAATGGATTTTCATAACGGAACAGGCATTATAGGAAACTTGAGAACAAAAGCCGAAAATTTAGAACTACAGTATGAACTTGGTAAAGCAGACCTAAAGGATTCTGTGAATGAAACTAAGAAAAAGTTGAACACAGCAATTCAGGAGATCGACTTTATGCTCCAAGAAAAACTTTAACACAAATTAAAAAGATCTCATAAAGAAGGGCTTTTTAATTCTATCTTAAATACAACATCTCGCGGTATTTTGGCAGAGGCCAAACTTTATCATCTATAATGTATTCCAATTTATCAACTTGATATCTTATCACTTCAAAATAGGATTTCACTTTGTCGCAATACACATGGGCCTTCTTCTTTTCTGAATCCAAATTATTCGCTTTCTTGCGCTCTTCACGCATTTCGTCGGCTGCCTTTTTTATGATATTAACTCTATCACTTATTTCATGAATAAGATTTAACTGGATTTCAGCTGCTTTTTTAAATTCATCATTAGATAAAATGGTTTTTAATCCAGTTACATTATCTACAATGGTTTTTTGATATGAAATAGCGGCAGGTAATATTTGATTATTTACCATATCAGCAATGATACGAGATTCGATTTGAATTTTTTTGGTATACGTTTCCAAACTAATTTCGTAACGCGCTTCTTGTTCGCGGTGATTCAAAATACCTTGCGATTCGAACATCTGCAATGTTTTCTTAGAGATCATAGCCTCCAAAGCTCCAGGAGTAGTTGGAATATTACTTAAACCGCGTTTTTTTGCCTCTGCCTTCCACTCATCGCCATATCCATTTCCTTCAAAACGAATTTTTTTACTGGCAATAATGTATTTTTTCAAAGTTTGGAAAATTGCTTCGTCCTTCTCCACTTTTTTATTCATCAACTCATCTACTTCTTTTTTAAATGATACCAATTGCTCAGACATTATTGCATTCAACACAGTCATTGGTCCGCCGCAGTTTGCCGAAGAACCAACTGCCCTGAACTCAAATTTATTTCCTGTAAAAGCAAATGGTGATGTTCTGTTTCTATCGGTATTATCTAAAAGAATATCCGGAATGCGACCAATATTCATTTTCAATGCCGTTTTTTCTTCAGGACTCATTTTACCATTATGCACCGCTTTTTCCAATTCATCTAATACATTAGAAAGTTGTTGTCCTAAAAACACCGACATAATTGCTGGTGGCGCTTCGTTTGCGCCTAAGCGATGATCGTTATTTGCAGAAGCAATAGAGGCACGCAATAGATCAGCATGCTCATGAACTGCCATTACAGTATTTATGAAAAATGTCAAGAATTGTAAATTTGTTTTTGGCGTTTTACCCGGCGATAATAAATTTTTTCCGGTATTAGTTGCTAAGCTCCAGTTATTATGCTTACCGCTTCCATTTACGCCTGCGTAAGGTTTTTCGTGCATCAACACCCGGAAATTATGACGGATAGCAACTTTTTCCATTACATCCATCAACAATAAATTATGATCAACCGCTAAATTTGTTTCTTCAAAAACGGGAGCACACTCAAACTGTGCGGGTGCAACTTCGTTGTGACGAGTACGAACAGGAATTCCTAATAAATGTGCTTCGTATTCAAAATCGCGCATATAGGCAGCAACTCTTTCAGGAATTGATCCCCAATAATGATCTTCCAATTGCTGTCCCTTTGCAGCAGCATGGCCAAATAATGTACGGCCAGTTTGTTGTAAGTCGAAACGAATATTATATAACGCTGAATCAATTAAAAAATATTCTTGTTCCCAACCTAGGGTTGCTATAACTTTAGTTACGCTCTTATCAAAATACTGACAAACATCTGTAGCAGCTTTATCTAAAGATTGTAACGATTTTAATAATGGTGTTTTAAAATCTAATGATTCGCCGGTGTACGAAATAAAAATTGTTGGAATACATAATGTTTCTCCCCAAATAAATGCAGGAGATGTTGGATCCCAAGCTGTGTAACCGCGTGCTTCAAATGTATTTCTAATTCCTCCATTTGGAAAAGAGGAGGCATCAGGTTCTTGTTGTACTAAAGCATTGCCACTAAAACGTTCAATAGCGCGCCCACCTTCAATTGGTTCAAAAAAACCATCATGCTTTTCGGCGGTAGCTCCTGATAAAGGCTGAAACCAATGTGTAAAATGTGTTACACCTTTACTTTGCGCCCAAGCTTTCATGCACGCTGCAACTTGATCGGCCATTTTGCGCTCAACAATTGTTCCTTGATTCATAGATTGCTGAATGCTTTGAAACGCTTCTTCCGAAAGAAACTCGCGCATGGCATCTTGCCCAAATACGTTGGAGCCATAGTACTTTGATACTTGCTCGTTAGGTTTGTTCAACTCAATTGGCTTGCGACTGATTGCCTCTTGTAGTGCTAAAATACGTCTAGTACTCATTTTTATAGTGGGTTAAGTAGGTTTTTACTAAATATTGACAAAAGTAGGCCAAAAAATGGGGGTTCAAACAAAAAATATCAACTTTTTTAATAAATGATGCCCAAAAAATGGGGGTGTTAACAACAAAACGTGGTTTTATGGGATTTCCAGAGAAAAAACGAAAATTGTAAACAGCTCTTATTTTCTATCTGAACGGTTTAGATTTTCATAGCCAAAAGCTCTAACTTGTGTACATAAATTCTTTACAATGAAAAAACGAACTATTCTACTTGGCTTATGTTTTGTTACTTGCCTTTTGAAAGCACAAACTGTAACGCCAATGGTTTATTCAAATCAAGGTGGTTACAACGTTGCTTCCGGTGGATCTATATCTTGGACTGTTGGTGAACCAATTAGCGAGACTTATACTACAAGTACAAAAATGACCACTATGGGTTTTCATCAGCCCGAACTTGGCCTTGCTACTTTAATTAAAGAGCAAAGCACTCAAACTGAATTCCTCATTTTTCCAAATCCCGTTAAAGAATCACTTACTGTAAGCTTCAAAGATCTTGATATTGGCATTTACAAAATACAACTATTTGATGATCTGGGAAAATTAGTATTTAAAACAGAAAGTGAAATAAAACAAGATAGCAAAATGGTAAGCATTGATCTATCTCAATTTGCTGCCGGAAATTATTTTCTTAGGATAGCCAATTCGCAATTAGATAAAACAGTTAAGATCTTTAAAACGTATTAATAAAAAGAAAAATGAAAAAACAATTACTCCTAATTATTTTCTGTTTACTATTAGCAATGGGAATGAATGCGCAAGTTCCTCAATCTATAAAATATCAAGGTATTGCTCGTAACTCTGCAGGACTTGCCTTAAATAGCCAAGTTATCTCTGTAAGAATATCTATTCGCGATAACTCTGCTGCTGGTCCAATTGTGTATCAAGAAACACACAACACTACAACTAGTCCTTATGGTTTGTATAATTTAAATTTAGGAACAGGAACTCCGCTTACCGGTACATTTAGTGCGATCAATTGGGGAGTGAGTACAAAATTTATTGAGCAAGAAGTTGATTTTGGTGCAGGCTTTGTAAACATGGGCGCCTCACAATTTCTAAGTGTTCCTTATGCATTATATGCGGCAAATGGTCCTGTTGGCCCTGCGGGCCCGCAAGGCCCTATTGGCCCAACCGGAAACACCGGACCAATAGGTCCTGCCGGCACAACCGGACAAGATGTTTATGAAGTTTTTGGAACTGCACAATTAATTGTATCAACGTCTACTTCTTTGTATACATTAATACCAGGATTAGCGCAAACCATAACTATTCCTGCAAACTGCAAAGTTATTGTAAGCACAGATGGCGGCGTGCAATCAACCGGCGCCACTAATACAAGTTTTTCGGTATTGGATATTGGGATTTTTGTTGATGGTTTTGTTTCGGCTTCAGGTGGACAAAGACGGCTTGCCATTGCCAATACAACCGCATTAGCTCAATTGATCCAAAATTGGTCAATGGAAAGAACATATACACTCACGGCAGGTTCTCATACCTTTGAGGTAAAAGCAGTAAGTGGTGCTGCAGGAAGTTCTAATGCAAATGTGAGTAGTAGTTCAGCGCCTCAATTGCAAGGCACCCTAAGAGTAACTATTATTAAGCTTTAAATTTATTTATAACAATATCAAAGTCTCGGCTAAATTAGCCGAGACTTTTTTGTTTTCAATTAAAAAGGAAACAAACTCACATTCCTAAACTTATTTCTTGATATTTTTTTAAAGTCTCCAAACGCTTGTGCAGTAAGGGATACAAGACTATCCTTTATTATTAAAACAATTTAGAGTTAGGTTCATTTAAGTAAACATTCATATGTTTCTAAAAATATTCAGAAAAAAACGAACCTTTTTAAAAATGGTCTCGTACAATAATACAAAACCCCTCACTAACCAATAACCCCTCACCGCTCAATGCTTACGGGGGCTGGTACACTAAAAAACATCCATATAATTAAACAATTTAAAATTAAAACGTAAAACAAACATGAAATCGAAGATTCGTGAATCCTTTAAATAAAAAATTCAAAACATGAACAAAACACTAACCTATTTAAAACTTATCTGTTATGAAAACAATATTAACTCTAATAGCACTGGCGCTTACCATTCAGGTAATGGTAAAAGGCCAAACACAAGGGAACCAAGCGTCTAAAAAAGGTAAATTCGAAAACTTAATTGTAGGCGGTTCAATTTCGGCTTATAATAAAAGCCTTCAAAGCACTTCCACTTTAAAAGACGCACAATCCTACCAAGCACAAGCAGAAGAACTGCAGTTATCGGAAAAGAAACTGCGTGCACAGGCCAATACCAAAAAAGGTCAAGAAAAAGCACAACTCATAGCCTCAGCAAATAAAATTGCTAAACAAATAGAGGCAATTCAAATACAAGCATCAGAGATCTACGGTAAATTCAATCTTGAAACATTTCAATTTGTTGAAGAAGTGTATTCTGCCCTTTTAAAAGATCCAAACGTAAATGACAGTTACATTAACCGTTCGGAGCAATTAAAAATACAGGCGGAGCAAACTTTAAAGCTTGCCAAAGAGATGCGACAAGAAGCATACGCCATGCCAAATAACGCCGGTAAATTAGGCACTATGCAAAATGCCGAAGAAATGGAAGGCATTGCTCTTGGTAAACAAAAAGAAGCTGTAAATATTCTTAATAAAGTTAGCAGTGTAACCTTCGCCATCAAATAATAAGCTAATTACAATCAAATGAATTACACGTTTGGTCTGATAGATAAACTCACAAGCGTATCTTCACCAGATCATACCAACCCGTCACGACACGTCGTGACGGGTTTTGGTATTGTAGGTCAATTTTTAAACACAAATGCTTAAAGAAAAGTTTATACACTAATTAGTCGAACCTCAAAAAGTATTTTTTATTATTTGGGCGCCTTATCGGGCTATCACTTCAAGCTTGTTTGCCCTTTGCTATGTTTGTCGCACTGCGGGGTCTCCGCAGAAAAAGCGAAGCCTACTCGTTGCGCA
>JAWXAS010000155.1:0-5643 GCA_034439635.1 Bacteroidota bacterium
GGTCTCCGCTGAAAAAGCGGAGTCTCCTCGTAGCGCAAACATTACGCAAAGCCCTAAACAAGGCTTTTCGTTCTATCCCGGGCGCAGCATTGCGGTTTAGTTTGCACTAAAAAACATCTGCCGCTTTTTTAATCCTTTTTTACTTTTTTTGGTAGATTTTTATAGGACTATTTTTTAAACAAACTCAATAATGGCAAGGGTTACAGAATTTTTGAGAGGCGACTAAATAGTTTAATTTATTTTTGCGAGACAATTTTTCCTGAACTAATTATTTTGTTTCCACTTTACAGCTTATAAAAATACAATCCATTTTGAAGATTGGTAGTTTCAATATTCTTTAGCTGTTGAGTAATAGAAACATCCATTATCAATTCTCCAGTCATATTGTAAACATTAAAACGAATATCGCTTGTAGCATTTCACGGAGTTGATTTTTATGTAAAAGTTATCTTTATTTAAAGGAAGAGTTCTAAGTGAAATGAATAATTTGATGTTGCTTATGACTTACTGAGACTTGAAGTTTGGAGGAGATAAAAAGGAAAGGAAATGAAAATATGCTTCCTTTCTGCTATGGTAACGACTGCCTGACCCAATAGGAACGAACTATTTAAATATACAAGGGAGTTTCTATGGATTTGGCACCTATATTGGCTTCTCTTAAACGAGATTAAATATTATTTCATGAAAATATTTTCTGCTCATAGTATTATTTATGGGCTTACTACGTGTAAATTATTCTTGTGATGAATATGGTAAAACAGCGGCCGAATAAAAGATGACCATGTTGTTATTTATTAGTTCGTTTTGTCCTTTCACTAGTTACAAACCTGAACTAAACTCTTTAACTTAATAAAGTACAGTCGGCCATTTTATTTCCATAATTGCGGTAATTTTCATTCATGTCAATAGTTGGGTTCACACCTTCTTGAAATAGAACAATAATGTCCGACCCTCCAAATAAGAAGTAACCAAACTCATCCCCTTTTAACGAATCGCAGCCTGGAGTTGCTATCATATTAACTGACGAAACTTGACACATCCCAATTGGAATTACAGCAACAATACCAACATTTCCATAAGGAGAGTTTGTAGTATCAATTGTAATAACCCCCCTTGCTTGTGTAAATTGATATCCATCTTCTGCATTATCTGGTGAATCAAATTGCCGGTCAGTTATAACTACATCTAAATAAACTAGGCCATGAATTGGAAAGCATTCCTTTACAACACCTGCTACAGGTGAATGAAAGCGGTGATAAGAAAACGGACTAAGATAATAGTGCACAAACGTTCCTTTAGCAAAAGAACTTTTGTACTTACTGCCCTCAAGCAAGTGCTTAATATTAGCAAATTTATGTGTGCCTTTTATAGTGATTTCAGGAATTGATGAATCGGCACTAATATTATACTGCGCTCTGAAAGTGCAATCAGCAGGCATTGTCATCACTTTATTATCAAACGGACTAGCAATTGGTCTGAGTCCTGGATTTAGCTTACGCGAAAAAAACTGATTAAATGTTAACCAACCGCTTGGATTATTTGGTAAGCCATTAATCAACGAATCTTCTACTCTATATTTTGGTGCATTTTTTAGAAACGAATTTAATTTTTCTTCGTTAAACGATTCCACAGTATTTAAAAAACTACCCCAACAATTTGCATAATCAATTAGCCATTTGCTAAACCAACTGGTATTTTGAATAATAGTTGTACCACTGGTTCCTACTTTTTGATTGATTAACCAATGAAAATGTCCTAATCTATCATCCACCTCTTGGTGACTGGTTGTTCCCGGCACTTTCCATATGTCGGAATCACTTTCTTCGGGCATCCATTTAGAAAGCGAAATCAAGTAGGTTTCGTAATCTGAAATACTCAATGGCCATTGTAGGGCTTTAAATAAATCAGGATTAAGTTTCTTTTCAGCCACATCTTTTGCAAGTTGTAAAGATGCCAACAAAAGTTTTTTAAAGGAATTATCAGAATTACACTTTTCAATCAACTCTCTAATTACTTTATGTGAATTTAATGGTAAAGCTTGTTTTATAGCTTTTGGGGCTTCCACATGGTTCTCTGCGAGTGAGGTGTTAGAATTATTCGTATTCATAAGAGGTTAATTTTATAGGCCAGTAAGATTACAATTTAGAAAAATGTTCTCTAACAAAAGCGTGTTGCTGATTCACGGTCATTTTATCTGCCGGTTGAACTTCTACTTTAATGTTGTGAAAGCGATGATCTGCCTTTATAAGATTAAACAATTCGTCCTTTGCTTCTGTAGGTCCAAACAAAATCACCTCGCTATAATTTCTTATTTTATCGCTCAATTTCTTATAATACTCTGATTGTTGGTGTTGCTCTTTATTATGCATCAAATTCTCGTTTTTACTTAAGCTGCGTTCTTTCTCAGCATGTGTAAATTTCGATTCAATTATCTTTGTTTCAATTGGGGGTACTGTAAATTCTGTAATATGAGCACTTGCATGATCCATCCAAATACCTGCTTTTTTTTCTGTTGTCATAAATTTATTTTTAGTTTATTGTAAACCTATCCATCTTTACTTTCAAGGGTATTACATTCTATTTGTAATATGTTACATAAATCACGTATTCTAAATTAGTAGTGGTTTAAAGAGGTAGCTTTGGTTTTTATCTGTTTCTTTTTTAGGAAAATATTATCAAATTTAAATATGCTACTGAAGCAAAAAGGTAAAGAATGGTTAGGGCGCTATTTGCCATCCGAAATTATAGGAACCATTACCGCTGTTGGCGGCGCAGTTATTGCACAATTTTTTTATGGCAATAAATTAATAAGTGCATACACAGGGTCGGTTTGTGAGGCCTTAGGTTTTTATTCAACCCTGTTTATTCAAAGTAGTTTGAATGAACGAAGAAAAAAGAAGCTTAAAAATACTACTTTCTATTTTAATGATTATTTTAATATATTAAAGAACATGGTGTTGGAATTTGGTCCTGCAGGGTTAATAGACGGATTAATATTACGGCCATTTTTTATGTATCTATTCCCGCTTGTGATAACGAATTTTGCAGTTGGTGTTTTTCTTGGGAAAATTGCGGGAGATATTATGTTTTATGTAATTGTAATTTATTGTTATGAACGTTTAAAAAGAAAAGCATCATCTAAATAAGCGCTATAACAGTTCTCTCTCTTTCAGCAAAAAGGTAGAGCTCTCTGATAGTATATGTACTTTTAGGTTTTCAATAATAATTGGTGTGGAGCTATCAACTTTCTTAATATTTGTTTTGCCAATATTACTCCCATCAATAATAATTACCATTCCCGAACCCAAACACTGGGCTTCATTTCCATTTAAAATAATAAGTGCCGTATCTTCTCCTAAACCAATTCCTAATAAGAGAGGATTTAATGCAACAGCATGCGCTAATCTTGCAAAGCGACCCCTTTTTATAAAATGTGTATCAACAATGATATCCGAAATGAGATTGAACCCTTTACTTATTTTGATATCATTTTTCATTAGCGCTTCTCTTATAATGCCTCTTGCAATAATCGTTTTTGGAATCGACATTGCGCCTGCGCTTGTTCCTGCAATAATAAAATGTTCATCAACTAAATATTTCTTTTTTATCGTTTCTAAAACTGCTGTTTCATTTAAAGTTGTGGTGAGCCGGCTTTGATCACCGCCGGTAAAAAAAACTGCATGACAATATTCAATTCGTTTGATATTTAAAATATCATTTGCCTCTATTTCATTTTCAATTCGAATAAATCCAACTTGCGTGAAGCCAGCTGCTTTATAAGCTTTCCTATACATTTCTTCCATTTCTTGTGGAATTGAGGAAGCTGTCGCAATAATTTCAATAATGTGATGTGCCCGTGGAATTTTTGAAATTAACGAAGCCAGTATTTCGAAGTGTGGATGCGGCTTTGATCCTTTTCTTTTTATCACGGTCAAACTTTCACCAGCAACCGATTTGTCTTCATGGCCACCTATAATAATTAATTTTCCTTTTGGTATCATGTTAGTTTTGCATTTTTAATTAAATTACTCAACCTGGCTAATCCCATCAACATGTTTCTTTCTTCCGGCCCAAACGAAAACCTAATAAAATTATTGAATTTTAAAGTTTTACTTTTTCCAATTCCAGGATGAATATCAAACAAATTCCCGGGAATAGTCATTACTTTTAACTTCAGGGCCTCGTTAAAAAAATGAGTTGAGTTGTTAAGCGGAAAAGGTAATTTGCTTATATCGCCCCAAACATAAAATGTTCCTCTAATACCTCCTGCGCAACTAATTCCACTTTTACGTAATAAGGATACCATTAACTTTCTTTTTCTGCTAAACACTTTTCGTAAAGCCTTCGTTTCTTTATCCACTGTTTTTGGCGCTAATATTTTTAAAGCAGCTCTTTGAATAGGCTGAGATGGCCCACCATCAATGGCACTAGCCACGCGGTTAAGATTCTCAATTAAATGCTTTGGGCCTATTGTCCAGGCCAAACGCCAACCCGGACATCTAAATGATTTGGTGAGGCCATCCACAATCATTACATTTTCTTTATTTACATCTGTAATATATTTTGCTATCGAAACAGATTTATTGCCCGGTTTACCATCATTAAAAATATAATGTGAATACATTTCATCAATTATCAAAGCACATTTATTTAAATTAATGGCTTCCAGGTATTTTTTTAGTTCATCGCCTCTAATTATTTCTCCGGTAGGATTGCATGGATTGCTTAATAAAAAGGCATCTAGTTTATTTTGCTTTATTGTTTTTGAAAAATCATTACCAGGGATACTAAAATTGTTTTTTTGTTTTGTTTCTATGTTTATGGCTTCAATTTTCCCTTTGTGGTTATTAATAATATCTGAGTAAGCAGGATACTCCGGTATTTTGTATCCTAAACGAATGTTCCCTAACATATTGCAAATGTGAGTCAGTACTAATCTTCCGCCCATTGCTACACTCACATTTTCAGAAGTATATTTTGACTCCTTATTCTTTCGATATAAAATGTTATAATTACGGGCTATCGCCTCACGCAATTCAAGCATTCCATTTAATGGGCCGTATGCGTAATCGGATATTTTTATTGAAATATATTTTATCCGTGCTGGGGCTCCTTTTAGTTCGCCATATTCAGGCTGCCCCTGTCCAAGATTAGACCACTCTTTGTTTCCATTAGAAAATCCTAATTTTATAGCTTCATCCATAGCCCAAATTATACCCATGTTGGGAGTAATTTTAAATGTTGGATTAACTTTTTTTTTCATTTTATTTGCAATGTTGAAAGGTGAGATTTTAGATCGGAAGGGTTTTACACATACACATCAAAATATTACAGATGTAACAGATTTTATTTGATGTGAAGAAAAGCGAAAGTATGTGATATGCTCAAGTTTTTTGCGTAAACCTATATTTATTTAGTCGCCCCTCAAAAACTCTGTAAGCCTTGTTATTATTGAGTTTGTTTAAAAATAGTGCGATAAAAACCTATCGAAAAAAGTAAAAAAGGGTTAAAAAAGCGGCAGATGTTTTTAAGTGTAAACTAAAGCGTAATGCTGCGCCCGGGATAGAACGAAAAGCCTTGTTTAGGGCTTTGCTTAATGTTTGCGCAACGAGGAGACTCCGCTTTTTCTGCGCAGACCCCGCA
>JAWXAS010000156.1:0-6113 GCA_034439635.1 Bacteroidota bacterium
CTTGGACTAGCCGAAAGATTTACAGTAAACGCAGGGGTGCCGAGGCCGCACTGAGAACGGAGTAAATTGACCGAGATGAAGAAGATGACGAATATGAGGTTTTTCAAGTTAGGCATTTTTATAAGCTTTGAAAGCGCGCTCCTCTTTACTTATATGGAGTCAAAACAAAAAGGTTTCATTAATTCAAACTTATATTTTAGTTTTCAAATATCGGAACAAACATAAAGAGTATTTTTTTTGTTTGGTTACACTATTCGTCTTAAAAAATACAGAATAATTTTTTATATTTACATAAATCCCACATTTATGAAAAAGACAAGCATTTTCTTATGTATTTTTTTCGCCACCTATTTTTTAAGCGCCCAAAAAGGACAACAATTTCCGGCAGTTAACGGAACGTGCTTAAACGATAAGGCCATGAGCATTCCAATTAAAAACGGTAAAGAAACCATTGTTGCCATTGCGTTTCACAGAGGGGCAGAAGACGAGTTAAAAAAATGGCTGAATCCTTTATATTATACGTTCATGAAAAAGACAGATAAAAAAGACAATAAATTCGACATGGCAGAAGTATATGATGTGAATTTTGTGTTTGTTCCAATGATCAGTGGATTTAAAAAAATTGCTGATGATTTTAAAGCAGGAACTCAAAAAGAATTTTGGCCTTATATATTAGACACTGAAAAAACCGACGTAAAAGGAATGCAAAAGCAGTTGGGCTTAAAAGACAATAAGATCCCTTACTTTTTTGTATTAGATAAAGACGGAAAAATTTTGATGATGGAAAGCGGCGAGTACAGCGAATCAAAGGTTGATAATATGGAAGAAGCGGTGAGTGGGGATTAAACCTTCTTCAACTCCATCACTGTAATTTCAGGCCAAATACCAAGGCGGCCCGGGTATCCTAAAAACCCTAGTCCGCGATTTACGTAAAGGAATTGTTTACCCTGTTTATATAAGCCGGCCCAATTTTTATAGATGTATTTTACGGGACTCCATTGAATGTTCAGGCTCGGGATCTCAATTCCTAATTGCATCCCGTGCGTGTGTCCGCTCAGAGTAAGATCAACATCGGGATATTCAAGAACAACCTGCATATCCCAATGGCTGGGATCATGACTCATTAAAATTTTAAAAGGATATTGTTCTGCCCCTTCGTATGCATTTTTCATTTTCCCATAACGCGGAAAGCGCAAGTTGCCGCCCCAATTCTCAATTCCCAGTAAACCAATTTTTGCGCCGTCTTTTTCTATCGCTACGTGTTCGTTCATCATTAATTTCCAACCAAACGAAGCGTGTTTCTTTTTTAATGTTTCTAGGTTCTCAATCTTTGCTTCTGGCGAATCCCATTGCACATAGTCGCCGTAATCGTGATTTCCTAATACAGAATAAACACCATGCGGCGCCTTTAATCGGCTAAATTGCTCTTCGTAACCAATAGTTTCTTTTGCTTCGTTATTTACCAGATCGCCGGTAAACAAAATCATGTCGGCATTTTGTTGCATTACAATATCAAAGGCTTTTGTAATAGGATCGGCACTCATAAAAGAACCAACATGAATATCCGACAGCTGAACAATTTTAAACCCATCAAATTCTGCAGGAAGATTTGGAGAAGGAACAATTACTTTGTGCACGCGGTATTTATAAGCGCCGCGCACCATACCATAAATAAAACCAATGGCCGGAATAACCGTAAACGTAACAGCAACTTGACTTAAAAATTTAAGCCTACTAATTCCTTGCGCAGCATTAAGCCCCTCCCCGCTTTTTCTATTGAATTGTGCAATAACCCATCTGAAAAAACGAATAACATCATCCACGATTAAAAATACACAGCCCAATAATTTACACAACAGTAAAATAAGCACCACCGATAATAAGAAACGGAAAAAAGTATTCCAATTTGGCGGCGGATAAAATGCCGAAACTAAACCAAGCAATAAGCTAAATGCAGCAAGCGTATAGGCCGTGTACAAAAACGCATTACGTTTTCCGAGAGAAAAATCCTGAACAAACGTTTTTACAGCTTGCAAAAAATAGAACTCAATAAGAACAGTAATTGCAATGAATATAAGAATGCGCACGATCATAATAGAGGCCAAAGGTACTAACTATTCAAACGAGATGTTTACCGCTTTTACTTTTTTAACCACGTTTCACCGATTGGCTCGCCGCACTCGCCGATTTAGAGACAAAATGCGACAAAGGCACAAAGTTTATTTTGTGGTTAATACATAAAAAGATCTTGGCGCGCTCGCGCCTTAGGGGCGAAAAAATTAAGTTTCCCACTCGTTCCAGTCCATCTCTTCGCCGGCTAAGATTTTTAAATAACTCTCGTAACGCTCGCCCGAAATTTCTCCTCGTTCAACCGCTTCGCGTACCGCGCATTTTGGTTCTTCGATATGAAGGCAATTATTGAATTTACAATCGTTCATGTATTTTCGAATTTCGGGGAAATAATGACCAACCTCCTCTTTTTTCATTTCCACCAAACCCAATTCTTTTATTCCGGGAGTATCAATGATATCGGCGCCAAAATCCAAATGATATAATTCGGCAAACGTTGTTGTGTGCTTTCCTTTAGAATGAGCCGCAGAAATTATGGAGGTTTTAATATTTAATCCGGGCTGTAGCGCATTCACCAAAGTAGACTTTCCAACGCCGGAATGTCCGCTTATTAACGAAGTTTTCCCTTTTAAAACAGGCTTTAACCCCTCTACGTGTTCGCCGTTCAAACTACTAATACTATAACATACATATCCTATCTTTTCATAAATAGAAATGATTTCGTTTTGCAATTCAAGCAATTCTTTATTGAGATTGTCGGACTTATTGAACACAATAACGGCAGGAATAGAATAGGCCTCGGCCGTAATTAAAAAGCGATCGATAAAACCCAAACTTGTTCTTGGCTCAACAAGAGTTGCAATTAAAATGGCCTGATCAAGGTTACTGGCAATAATGTGCGCCTGCTTGCTTAAATTAATTGACTTTCGAATAATGTAATTTTTGCGTTGATGAATTTTGGCGATCATCCCTTCTTTATCATTTTCCATTTCAACATCTACCCTATCGCCAACAGTTACCGGATTAGTTGTTTTTCTATCATCTAACCGGATCTTTCCTTTGAGCTTGCAGCTAATAATCTTTCCTTCAGCCATGCGCACTAAATAATTACTTCCTGTAGATTTTGTAACAGTTCCTGTCATTGGCGTAAAAGTACAATTTAGCCACTAATTACACGAATTTCATTAACAGAATGGGATCGTACAAACAAGCGAAGTAAGTACTCATCGAAGGAGTTGGCTCCTTTGTGGTAATTTGTGTAATTCGTGACTAAAATAACGCTTGATAGCAGGAAATTATATGTAAATTAGACGCGTTTATAAAACAAGATCTATGAAAGAAGTATATATAGTTTCTGCAGTTAGAACCCCGTTGGGATCATTTGGCGGAGTGTTCGCGGGCGTTTCTGCCACGCAATTAGGTGCCCACGCAATTAAAGGCGCACTAGAAAGAATTAAACTGGACGGAAAATTAGTAACCGAAGTATTTATGGGATCGGTAATGCAGGCAAACCTTGGACAGGCTCCTGCGCGTCAAGCTGCAAAATTTGCAGGCCTTCCTGATTCGGTGAATTGCACAACCGTTAATAAAGTTTGCGCAAGCGGAATGAAGTCGATAGCGCTTGCCGCTCAAAGCATTATGCTTGGCGATAATGATATTGTTGTTGCGGGCGGAATGGAAAACATGAGCAGCGTACCATTTTATTCAGACAGCACGCGATGGGGTGCAAAATACGGCAACCAACAACTAATTGATGGTTTAGCGAAAGATGGCCTCACCGATGTATATGGAAATGTGCCAATGGGAAATTGCGCTGAGCTTTGCGCAAAGGATATGAAATTTACACGCGAGCAACAAGACGCGTTTGCTATTGAATCTTACAAGCGCTCGGCAGCGGCGTGGGGAGCAGGAAAATTTAAAGAAGAAATTGTTCCGGTAACTGTAAAAACAAAAAAGGGAGACGTTGTTGTAAGCGAAGATGAAGAATATAAGAACGTAAATTTCGAAAAAATTCCGGGGTTAAAACCAGTATTTCAAAAAGACGGAACCGTAACCGCGGCTAATGCAAGCACCATGAATGATGGCGCGGCAGCTTTAGTGCTAATGAGCAAAGAAAAAGCAGAAAGCCTAGGATTAAAGCCGCTGGCAAAAATTGTTTCGTTTGCAGATGCAGAGCAAGCACCGGAATGGTTTACCACTTCGCCAAGCTTAGCAGTTCCAAAAGCTGTTGAGAAAGCAAAATTAAAAATGAGCGATATTAATTATTTTGAATTAAACGAAGCGTTCGCTGTTGTTGGTTTAGCAAATATTCAGTTAATGAAGTTGGATGCAAGTAAAGTAAACGTTAATGGCGGAGCGGTTTCTTTAGGGCACCCTTTGGGAGCAAGCGGCGCACGCGTGATAGTGACATTAATTAATGTGCTAAAACAAAATAATGCAACCTACGGCGCGGCCGGAATTTGTAATGGTGGCGGTGGCGCTAGCGCTATGGTAATTCAAAACATGTAATATAATCCTCGACCTCGGTCGACCTAACAAATAACAAGATCGCGTGAATTGCGCGGTCTTTTTAATTTGTACTTCGACAAGCTCATTAACCAAAAACAAATGAACCTATTATCAGTTAATAATCTTTCTAAAGCTTACGGCACAAAAGAGCTATTCACAAAAATTAGCTTTGGAATTAACTATGGAGAGAAAGTGGCGCTGGTTGCGCGAAACGGTTCGGGAAAAACAACTCTATTTAAAATTTTAAAAGGAATTGAAATTCCTGATGAAGGAGAAGTTGTTTTTCGTAAAGACATGAGTATTGGGTTTTTAGATCAGGACTTTACATTTGATGAGAACGCAAGCATTCAAGAACTCATAGACAATGCCGATAACAAGTTTGTAAAATGTATTCGAAATTACGACGCAGTTATTAAAGCAAGCGAAACCTCCACCAGCAATGATGTTGCGGATAAATTGGAAGAGGCCCTAAATGAAATGAATTTATTGGGAGCTTGGGATTATGAAAAGGACATCAAAGAAATTTTATCTCGCTTGGAATTACATGACACAGCGCGCGTTGTTAAAACGCTGTCGGGCGGACAAAAAAAACGAGTAGCTTTAGCGCTCACACTTATCAATAAACCAACATTGATCATTATGGATGAGCCAACCAATCATTTGGACATTGATATGATCGAGTGGTTGGAAAACTATCTACAACAAGAATCTTTAAGTATTCTATTAGTAACGCACGATCGTTATTTTTTAGATGAGGTTTGCGATCGCATCATTGAAATTGATCAACATAAACTTTACGAGTACAAAGGGAACTTCGATTATTATCTAGAAAGAAAGAAGGAGCGCGAGCAAATGCAAGACGCGGCCCTAGACAAAGCGCAAAATTTATATAAGCGCGAATTAGTGTGGGTGCGCAAACAACCAAAGGCGCGCACGGTTAAATCAAAATCGCGCGTAGATGCTTTTTATGAGGTAGAGCAAAAGGCAAAACAAAAGCGCGTAGAGAAGCGATTAGAGCTTACCGTAAAAATGGAGCGCATGGGCTCTAAAATTGTAGAAATGCACCGCATCACCAAAAATTATCCAGGAAAGGAAATTATAACAGAGCCGTTTACTTATACCTTTATTCCCGGCGAAAAGATTGGCGTAGTAGGAAAGAACGGAGTAGGAAAAACAACTTTGCTTAATATCATTCAAGGAAAAGAGGCGGTTGATACCGGAAAAGTTTCGTTGGGAGATACCATTGTATTTGGTTATTATTCCCAAGGCGGAATGATCATTAATAACGATAAGCGCATCATAGAGATCATTAAAGATATTGCCGAATATATTCCTTTAGCTAACGGTCAAAGCCTATCGGCCTCACAATTATTGCAGCGCTTTAATTTTACGCCAGCCGTACAGTATAGTTATGCGCATACGTTAAGCGGAGGAGAAAAAAGAAGATTGTATTTGTTGACAGTGTTAATGAAGAATCCTAATTTTTTAATTATGGATGAACCAACAAACGACCTAGATATTGTAACGCTGCAAAC
>JAWXAS010000157.1:0-3107 GCA_034439635.1 Bacteroidota bacterium
AAAATACTTTTTGAGGTTCGACTAAATAGAAATCCTATTTGCCACAAAGGGACTAAGACTCTAAGCAATTCAAAAAACTTCGCGTCTTCGTGTCTTTGCGGCTAAAATGTTAAACTATTTTAATCGTTGTCTTATTGCTTCAAACAAAACAATTCCGGTTGCAACAGAAACATTTAAAGAAGCAATTTTTCCAACCATTGGTATTTTTATGGCAACATCACTGCGCTTTAAATACTCACCACTAATGCCATCTTCTTCACTGCCCATAATAATGGCGGTGGGTTGTTTAAGATCGGCATCGTAAATGAGTTTATCTGTTTTTTCGTGGCAAGCAACAATTTGAATTTTATATTCTTTAAAGTAGTCGATAACCGTTTTTAAATTTTCTTCTCGGCAAACTTTAATACGATGTAAAGCACCGGCACTAGTTTTAACAGCGTCGGCATTTATTTGCGCTGCACCGCGATAAGGGATCACAATAAAATCAACACCGGCGCATTCGGCCCCGCGAGCAATGGCGCCAAAATTTCGCACATCTGTGATTCTATCTAAAATAAGAATTAATGGGGTTTTGCCCGATTCAAAAACTTCTTGTAACAGATCTTCTGCGTTGTAATAAACTACTTCAGCTAAAAAAGCAATAACGCCTTGATGATTTTTTGTTGTAAGGCGTTTTATTTTTTCGGGCGGTACAATTTGGATAGGGATCTCTTTTCCCTTAAGTGCATTTCGTAACTGATTGTACAATTCATTAGCTAGACCTTTTTGAAGGAATACTTTGTCGATGGCTTTGTCGGCATTAATTGCTTCAATTACCGCACGCATCCCAAATATCATGTTTTGTTCTTCCATTAGGCTAGATTGAATTGTTTTAAATGATGAATAGCATGCTTATGCAATAAGTGCAGCCATTCGTTATAATTAAGGTCTCCAAAAAACGGATTCAGCACTTTATCTTCAGGCTTATGCTTGTAAAACGCAAGAAACTCTTTTATTTCTTCCTCCAGTTCTTTGATGGCTTCCTCAATTGAATTTTTTCTCAATGGATGTGCTTCATCCGACATCAAAGCGTTTTTTGTTCCGGGCTTAAATTCTTTATCGCTTAAAGCAAAACTTTTGTAGCGCTCCACTAATTCTGGCGGTGTGTGCAAAGCGTGTACAATACGCATAGAGGCTATGGCAATACTTTCGCTCATATGCTCAATCATTCCCTGTGCCGATAACACACCCCAATTACCTTTTTCTGTGCCGGTAAGTTTTTTGAGTAATTGAATATACTGCTCTTTAAAAAATAATTCTTTGTTTTCGCTCATGTTTCAAAATTATGGTTTATTGTTCAATTCCAAAACTTTATCGGCGCATCTTTCGCCATCCATGGCAGCACTTACAATGCCGCCTGCATATCCTGCCCCTTCGCCACATGGAAAAAGGTTATTTATGTGTGGATGCTGTAAAGTTTGGTTATCCCTTGGAATGCGAACGGGTGTTGAGGTGCGCGATTCTACACCTACAATTAATGCGTCGTTGGTTAAGTAGTTGCGCATTTTTTTACCAAATTCTTTGAAGCCCAATTGTAAATTTTTCCCTATTAAATTTCCAAGCACACTCATCATATCTACCGACTTTAATCCTGGCACATAAGAGCAATCAGGAAGGGAAGAGCTTAATTTTCCATTCACAAAATCTTGCAAACGTTGCGCAGGGGCAGTTTGTGTTTTACCTCCTGCAAGCCACGCACTTTTTTCTAATTCTTTTTGAAATTCGAGTCCTGCTAATTCGCCATGTTTTGAAAATGGCTTAAAATCGTTTAATGTTAGGCCTATCACAATGCCACTATTAGCATAAGGATTATTTCGTTTACTGGGGCTCCAACCATTTGTAACTACTTGTTCAGGACCGGTTGCGCATGGTGCAATAATTCCACCGGGGCACATGCAAAACGAATATACACTGTAAGCGCCAATTTGATTTACCAAACTATAACTTGCTGCAGGAAGATAATCGCGTTTTTCGTTTACTTCGTTTGCCGAATTACAATGGTATTGAACGCTATCAATTAATTCTTGCGGATGTTCAACGCGCACGCCCATAGCAAATGGTTTAGCTTCAATGAGAATTTTTTTAGAATCAAACAGCTCATAAATATCTCTTGCCGAATGACCCGTTGCAAGAATTAATGATTGGATCGAAAATTCAGCTTTACCATTTTCTGCTTCAACACAAATTTCTTTTATGGCACCATTTTCAATTTTGAGATCAACCATCTTTGAATTGAAATGAATTTCGCCTCCAAATTTTAAAATGGTTTCGCGAATATTCTCTATGAGCTGAGGTAATTTATTTGTTCCAATGTGCGGATGCGCATCTACTAATATCTCCGAACTTGCTCCATGATAAACAAACGTGTTCAGTATTTTTTCAATACTTCCTCTTTTACTACTACGTGTATAAAGTTTACCATCACTATAGGTTCCGGCACCACCTTCTCCAAAACAATAATTGCTTTCAGGATTTACGATATGATCTTTGTTGATGGCTGCAAGATCCCTTCTTCTATCTTTTACGTTTTTACCGCGTTCAATAATAATGGGTTTGATGTTTAATTCCAAACAACGTAATGCAGCAAATAATCCCGCAGGGCCTGCGCCAACAATATGGCACGTGGTTTTACTTTTGGAAACATCTTTATAGTCAAAATGAATTTCATCGGTAACAAGCGGCTCATCCACAAAAACGTTAAGCGTTAAATTTACTTTTATATTCCTGTTACGAGCATCAATGCTTCTGCGTAATGGTTTTACAAAAAGCGTTTCGTCTTTTACGTTTAAAAATTGTTTTACTTCTTCTTTAAGGAGTTGCTCATTAAAAGCAATAATAGGCGGAACCTGAATTTGAATTTTTTGTTGCATAACCGAAAGGTGTTTATCCTTTAATGAGGGTAAAATTAGTGAAATTGGGACTAATTTCAAAATTGCGTACCTTTGATAATACATGGCAAAAATTTGTGCTTTCTTCATTATGCTCACTTTTCTATAAGTGAACGCACAGATTCCAAATATTGTAAAAGACATTGAACCAGGTTCAGGAAATTATTTCGTTCGTTTTAA
>JAWXAS010000158.1:0-3739 GCA_034439635.1 Bacteroidota bacterium
ATGCTCGGCGATTGTGATAGACCTACTATCATCTTTTATTCAACATACAATAACCTACAACTGTTATTGTTTCACGGCACACCCTGCGGCAGCATGGCATTTTTTACTTAAAAACATCCGGTATACTAAACATCAGGGAAACCCCCTGATTTTTTGTACGATTGCATTTTTTCTCACTAAAATTCAATAAATTAGATAAGGCATATAATTTGAATATGGGGCCGATAAATATTTTAATAGTTGATGATGAATTTTTATTCAGTCAAGGAATCACATCATTGTTAGGCAATCATAATATTAACACAATAGCAACCGCCAGTGAAGGAAATAGCGCTTTACGATTACTTAAAAATATTAAACATGATGTTATATTACTTGATCTTGAAATGCCGGTTTTAAACGGAAGTAAAACACTGGATAATATCGGTATTCGTTATCCAAAAAATAAAGTCATAATAGTATCTTCCTATCATGATGAACAAATCGTGAAAGATCATTTTAATCGAGGTGCTAAAGCATATGTCTCAAAAAGGGAGAAGTTAGAAACCCTTGTTTCGGCAATTCGTACGGTTCATGCAGGAAACATTTTCAATGACAATATTCCCTCACTAATAGAAGCTAAAGTTGTTCGAGATCATCACTATTACAAATTAATTTTTAGCTCCCGTGAACAAGAGATAATTGTTTTGTTATGCGAGGGTTTAACTCGAAAAGAGATGGCAAATAGATTGTATCTTTCAGAGAAAACTATTGAAACACATTTAACCGAAATCTACAAGAAAGTTAAAGTCAAAAATCGTCATGAGTTTTTAATTTTAGCAATAAACGAAGGTCTTCAATTTTTAGGTAAGCCTTGGCTTAAGAAATCTGATAAATCGAAAAACTCAGGGAAACCCCTGAATTAATTCAAGAAAATTCAGGGGTTTCCCTGATTGCTTTCCTACTAACTCTATTCTACCTTGGTAAAAATTTCCTCAAATTGAGATTTTACAAGCGGAAGCCGAAAAGCTTAAAAAGTAGGCAAAATTTTATACTTTTTTTATGGCAAGTACTTTTAATCCCTATCCATTGATAGGAACCCAATTAACGAGTGGCCTTGATGCAATCGTTACGGCTGCACCAACTACTGTAGATGATTTAGTGGATGAAATATTCACGTATGTTTCTGGTATTTATTATAGCGGAGGAGGCGGTCTTGTTCCAATAGCAACCGAAATTGAAATAAAGTCCGTAGCATACAACATTATCAATGCATACAACAATAATCCTCAAACAGCATCCTTAGGTTTTACCAGACAACAAAGTATAATTATAGATATGTTGTTAGGTTGTAAAACAATTTGTAAAACTCCTGTAAATGCGCTTAATGTTTGGTTTGAAGATATACAAGATAATATAACAAAGGCAGACCTAAATATTGATTCTCAGACTCCACTATTACTAGCAGCTGTATCCGGAACAAGTGTTTATTCATACTGGATAACCAAAGTAGGAACTCCAGGAGGATGGTCTGCATATTTTGAAACGGATGCTTACAAAAACTACATTAATGTACCAATTTGGACAACCGCTTGCATAGAGGGCGCACTTATTGGATCCCATGCAAGTCCGAAAGGACTAATTAGTCCAACTACAAATATAACGAGCGTAACTATTATATCTGCATTAATTGGAGCACTTGCAATCGGTGCAGGGAAAGTAATATTTGGATGGGTCCCAAGGATACAGCCAGGTGAGTTGTCGGGAACTGAAGACTCTTGTTGTACAAACTAAAAAAATAAAAGCTATGAAAAATTCATTTAAAAATTCAAACGTGGTGATAACACCCGGAACTGGGACACCGATAGGTACCGGAAAGCATATTGATAAAACTTTTACCTCCACAAACGGATGTGTATTTCATATTGTGGGAGAATACGACATCTGGTCAGGAACTTTCGTTGGCACAATAACAATTTCAGGGAAAGGATGCCCTTCAGGTACTTGGAACTTCACAAGTTAGCGCCTACACATACTATTAATTAAAGGCCTCAAGAAGTAAATTCTTGGGGCTTTTTGCTTAAAAAAGTTAAAATAATCAAATAAATGTAAAACATACTTTACATTTAGTACAGTATTCATTACATTTGTATCAACAATAAAAATTAAAGCTATGAAATCAAAATATTTGTTCCCAAATAAATGGAAAAAGATAGGGATAATGATTCTTGTTCCTGGTATAATTTTGTTTCTTCTCAATACCTTTTTAAATTTTGAAATTAAAGGTCTTGAAATTAACGTCTTTTCATTATTGAATCCCGAAACAGACTCAAATGTAAAAGGCAATTTTGTTTGGCTTAATGACAATCTTACTAATGAAATTGCTATGATCTTATTTATTATAGGGGGTATTCTAACCGCCTTTTCAAAAGAAAAAAATGAAGATGAATTTATTTCAAAAATAAGATTGGACTCTTTAGTTTGGGCGACTTATATAAACTATATCCTTCTTATTCTTTCAGTAATATTTTTTTACGGAACTCCTTTTTTAGTTATAATTAATCTAAATATGTTTACCATATTGGTGCTATTTATCTTACGTTTCAATTTTATTTTATTTCAAGGCTCTAAGAAAATCAATAATGAGAAATTCAATTAAAGTTGAACGAGCAATCAAGAATCTTACTCAGGAAGAACTAGCGGAAAAGGTTGGAGTTAGCAGACAAACAATTAACGCCATAGAATTGAATAAATATATTCCATCTTCAGTTTTAGCAATTAAAATTGCGCGGTTTTTTAAAAAGCCAGTTGAAGACATATTTATACTTGAAAAAAACGATTGAGTTGAGACCCTAGATAACTCTTATTATAAGTTAACACGTTAAATTAAGCTCAGCCCCTGTGAATTAGATAGGGAAATTCCATTGTGCGTTTTAACCCGCTTTTCGTTTCAATCTTTTTGCAAAGAGGCAGCAAAAAGGATTTTCACTAGTAAGCACGGGATTTCCATCCTATACTGCACACAACTTACTCAATAGTAAAACAGTGAGTTTTCAACTTCGTAACATCGATAAGTTATGTTCTCTATTAAACTGTACACCTAACGACTTACTTGTATGGAGTCCAAAGCGCAATGAAAAACTTACAGACAGCCATCCAATAACACGCTTAAAAAAGCGCAATACAGACCTTAACTGGCAAGACACCATTAAGACCGTTCCTCTTGAAGATCTCGAATTGATTGTAGCAACAATCAATAAACTTAAAGCTGACAAAAAAAGTTAGCGATCAGGTAACATTCTATTATGTACATCGACCTATCCGCCTAAATCTAGCCGCCTCGACCAAGACGTAGGCCAACGCACAAAATCCAAGCACATGTGCCACTTTAGATCAAGGAAGAAAAATTTTATTTGGTGGCACATAAGCTTGTATTTTCTCCTCCCCCGGGCAGACACCGACAAGAGAACAAGTGGCCTTGAGGGCCACCTTTGGCCATCGCACGCCAAAACCCTAAAAAAGTGCCCGGTTGGACAGTGATCAAGAGCGATCTCGTAAAAAATTTCATCCTGTTAAGCATCCAGACTTTAGTACATGCAGACACTCGTTAAAATACTGTGTGTGGCGCACAACTTATAACAGCACCTACCAGTAATTGGCGCGGACGAGGTAATATAAAGTTTTGTATCTTTAAAAAACCTTTGTCGGTTAATGAAGATGGTGTTTCAAAACGCCAACTACTGGTAGCCGCCAAACGTTA
>JAWXAS010000159.1:0-10557 GCA_034439635.1 Bacteroidota bacterium
CCCCGCAGTGCGACAAACATAGCAAAGGACAAACAAGCTTGAAGTGATAGCCCGATAAGGCGCCCAAATAATAAAAAATACTTTTTGAGGTTCGACTATATAGAATTAATTCTCATTCTTGTAATTAGTCGCCCCTCAAATAGTCTGTATAAGTAGATATTATTGAGTTTACTCAAAAAATTAAGTATAAAAATATACCTCAAAAAGCAGAAACCGTTTAAAAAACCGACAGATATTTTTAACGTAAACTAAACCGTGGTTCCGCGCCCGAGTCCCGATAACTATCGGGAGCAATGGAAAGCCTTGCGAAGTGCTTTGCGTAATGTTTGCGGAGCGAGGAGGCTCCGTTTTCAGCGGAGACCCCCGGAGCCCGCCAAACATAGCAAAGCACAGCAAGCTTGAAGTGAAAAGCGCGAAAAGGCGCCCAAATTAAAGGAAAACGCTTTTTGAGATTCGACTAATTAGTGGCTAAATACTTTTGAGAATAAACTTCCGTAAAAAACTAACGGCCGCGTTCCCTGTCATAACAATATTACGGTTACGATTTTCGCCAAACTGAAACGACTTTGCCAAAGTTTTTTTACCATCACTCACAGCTATCCACACAAAGCCAACCGGTTTTTCATCTGTTCCTCCACCAGGGCCGGCAACTCCACTAATGGCGATCGAAAAATCTGATCGTAGTTTTTGTCTTACATTTTCTGCAAGCGCAATAACGCATTCCTTGCTAACGGCACCTTGTTTTTCAAAAATTGCATTCTCTACGTTTAGGAGTTCGTGTTTTGCATCATTGGTATAAGGAACAATACCTCCTTTAAATATCTCTGAGCTACCCGGAATTGCCGTAAACAAAGATGAAACATAACCACCTGTGCAGCTTTCGGCTATTGCAAGAGTTTGTTTTCTTTCTTTTAGAAGATCAGACGTTACTTTTTCTATCGTTGGCATTTCTTCGCCATAATTTTCAAAACCAAAAACGTATTCACTAATGATCGGAAGAAGTTTATCAATTTCTTCATCCACAGCTTTCCTTATTTTTTTTTCATCATCTCCGCTTGTAGATAACCGTAATCGTACCATGCCGGGTTGTGGTAAATATGCAAGTTTAATATTCTTTGCTGCTAAGGCGTCTTCCCAATTTTCAATAAGCTCTGCAATAGTGCTTTCCCCTATACCTTGTGTAAGAACAGTTTTGTGATAAATATGGGCCAATTTAAATTCCGCTCTTATTGCCGGAAGAATCTCGCTTATCATCATCTCTTTCATTTCATAAGGCACGCCGGGCATAGAAATAAAATGAACTTTATTTTTTTGCATCCACATTCCAGGAGCCGTTCCGCTTTTATTTCGCAAAGGCCTACACCCTTTTGGTATTAAGGCTTGGTCTTTATTTAACTGACTTACTTCTTTTCCGCGTTTCACAAAAAACGAACTTACATCCACCAATATTTTTTCATCAAGAATCAATTCAACACCAAAAAATTGGGCAAAGGTCTTTTTTGTGATGTCATCTTTGGTAGGCCCTAAGCCTCCTGTAATAAAAACCATATCGGCTCTTTCGGAAGCATTTTCGAGACCTTTTAATATCTCATCGCTATCATCACTAACGGTTGCCATGTGAACAACCTTAATTCCAATAAGATTCAATTGTTGAGCTATCCAAACCGCATTGGTATTGGCAACCTGCCCAATCAAGATCTCATCTCCTATGGTTAATATCTCGGCCTTCATCACTTATAAAAAACAAGTATAATTCATTTATTTTGAACTTAGCTCAGAAAATAGGTTTTTTTTCTTTTCAAGTATTTTTTCTTTAAACGAGGCGCTTTTTGCAGACAATATCTTGGAGGTACGGTCAAAGAAAGCAACGAAGTGTAAAGAAAAAAGACGCAGGAAAGGATAAAAAGGTATTTTTTGAGCTAAGTTCTTTAAAAAAACAGTTTATTTTTGTATAAATTAGTGAACAATGAAATTCCTAATTTTTTAACTAAAGAAATAGTAAAATAAAGGCATTTCAACTGACTTCAAAATAATTTAACACATGAAAAAAACTCTGGCAATTATCGCAATCATAAGTATAGGCTTTATGGGGCATGGTCAATCCCTGTTAGATAAATTAAAAAATAAAAAAGATTCATTAGCTAAAAAAGTAACTAGTGTTGTTACTCCAACATCGCCACCTGCACTTACCAATGAGGAAGTTATTAAAGGTTTAAAAGAAGCGTTAAGTATTGGCACTAATAGTTCATCTTCAATAGCCAGTAAATTAGATGGCTATTATAAAAATCCGCGTATTTTTATTCCATGGCCGCAAGAAGCAGCCGATATGAAAACAAAGCTCACCAGTTTGGGTATGCAAAAAAAGATAACAGAATTTGAGACCAGTTTAAACCGTGCTGCCGAAGAAGCTGCTAAAGGGGCTGCAACAATTTTTATTGATGCAATTACCAACATGAGCGTGAGCGATGGTTTTGCTATTTTAAAAGGGAACGACACGGCAGCAACACATTTTTTGCGTGAAAACACCTATTCACCTTTGAAAACTAAATTTAAACCTGTTGTAAAAGATGCTATCGCAAAAGTAAAAGTAACAAGCTATTGGAATCCATTAGTAACTAAATACAATAAGATCCCCGGAGTAAAAAAACAAAATCCGGATCTTGAAGAATATGTAACCATTAAAGCTATTAACGGTTTAATGCTTTTGATATCCGATGAAGAAACCAAGATTCGAAAAGACCCTGCAGCGCGTGTAACAGACCTTTTAAGGAAAGTATTTGGAACAAAGCCTTGATCAATTAACGCTTGTTAACAGAATCTAAATCATAAAATATATATTTTCAACGTTGATCAAAGATCAACAATAAAAAAACAATTTAAATACATATGAAATTAAATTTAAAAGACCTAATGCCATACATTGGCGGCGTTGTTCTATTCGCAGTACTTACCTTGTTCTTTTTCCGTCCTCTTTTAAGTGGTAAAGAATTAAAACAAGGTGATATTGATCGCCACAAAGGAATGAGCAAGGAAATTGTTGATTACCGCGAAAAACATGATGCTGAACCATTATGGACCAACTCAATGTTTGGTGGAATGCCAGCGTATCAAATATCTACACTTTACCCGGGCAATTGGGTAAATAAATTAGATGCGGCATTTAAATTGTTTTTACCACATCCTTCAGGATATATGTTTTTGTATTTTTTCGGATTTTTCATTCTTTTGTTATGCCTAAAGGTTGATCCTTGGCTTGCCATAGTTGGTTCACTAGCTTACGGCCTGAGTAGTTATTTTTTAATTATCATCGAAGCCGGCCATAATTCAAAAGCAAATGCATTAGGTTATTTACCAGCATTAATTGGAGGAATTGTTTTATTATTTAACGGTAGAATTTGGTTGGGATTTGCGCTCACAGGCCTTTTTACTTCCATGGAATTAAATGCTAATCACGTTCAAATATCATATTACGGATATATTTTAATTGGATTTATTGTTTTGGGTTATGCTATCACCGCATTTCGCACAAAAAACTTAAAATCCTTTGCCATAGCATTAGGTTTATTTATTGCCGCTTCTACTATTGGTGTTTTACCAAATGCAGGCAATTTAATGTGTACCAATGAGTACGGAAAAATGAGCACGCGTGGACGCACAGACCTTACCATTAACGAAAAATTACAAAAGAACGCTAATAATGTTACCTCCGGCTTAGACAAAGATTACGCTACACAATGGAGTTATGGCATTGACGAAACATTTACGTTTCTAATTCCCGATTTTAAAGGCGGCCCAAGCAGTTCTATTAAAAAAGTGGATGCTGATGCATTAAAAAAAGTGGATCCAGAATTCAAAGAACAAGTTGGTTCTATGTTCTCATATTTTGGCGAACAACCTTTTACCAGCGGGCCGGTATATATTGGTGCCATTGTTATTTTCCTTGCATTTTTAGGAATGTTTGTTGTAAAGAACAGTTTAAAATGGCCTTTGTTCTTCGCTACATTACTTACAGTAGCGTTAAGTTGGGGTAGCAATTATCAATGGCTCACCGATTTTTTTATGGATCATGTGCCCGGTTATAATAAATTTCGTGCAGTAAGTATGATATTGGTTGTTGCAGAACTTACCATTCCACTTATGGCCATTTTAGCCGTTAACGAATTACTAAAACATAAAAACTGGAGTGATAAGATCACCTTACGTTTTACAAAGAACGGAATTGAGCTAAAAAAACTTTTTTATATATCTACCATTGTTATTGCTGGATTTTGTTTGCTCTGTTACATTGCCCCATCTATGTTCAACACCTTTAGCGGAACAAATGAAGAAGCGTTGTTAGTTCAGGAATTTATCAAGGGCGGAAACCCTGAAGCACAAGTAAAACCTTACATTGCGCAAATGATGCCCGAGCTTGAAAAAGCACGTGAAGCCATATTTAAAGCCGATGCTATGCGTTCGTTCATTTTTATTTTAATGGCTGCCGCGTTTATTTATTTATTTTATACAAACAAGATCAAGCGAGAGATCTTACTGTCTGCATTGGGTATTTTTATTTTAATTGATCTTTGGACCGTTGATATTCGTTACTTGGATGCAAGTTCTTTTGTTCCTAAAAATCAAAACAAGCAGGATGTTTCGCAAAAATCTGCGGCTGATGAAAAGATCTTAGAAGACAAAGGATTTAATAATCGCGTGTTGAATTTAACGGTGAATACATTCAACGATGCATCTACTTCATATTATCATCAGTCCATTGGAGGATATCATGGAGCTAAACTTAAAAAATATCAAGAGTTAGTAGATTTTCATGTATCAAAGGAGATTAGCATTTTTTACGCAGGCGCCAATAAAGCTTTAGGTAATGATAGTTTAATGAACGAATTACTTTCGAAATTGAATGTAGTAAATATGCTTAACACTAAATACTTCATTCTTCCGGGTGGCGAAGGTGGACCGGTTCCATTTACAAATTCAAAAGCTAATGGCAATGCTTGGTTTGTAAAGAACGTAAAATCTGTAGCGAGTTCTGATGATGAGATAAAAGAACTTTATAAAACAAATACCAAACGCGAATTAGTTGTTCAAGAAAAATTTAAAACAGAAACTCCGTTCAAAGAAACATATGATGGGCAAGGAAGTATTAATCTTACATCATACGAACCAAATCATTTAACTTACCAAAGCGAAACTAGTGCTGAGCAAATGGCAGTGTTCTCTGAAATATATTATCCATTTGGATGGAATGCGTATGTTGATGGCCAATTAAAACCACACGCTTGCGGCAATTATGTATTACGTACAATGCTTGTGCCTGCCGGAAAACATAAAATAGAATTTAAGTTTGAACCTAAAACCTACGAAACCGGCAACAGTATAGCAATGGCGGGTTCTGCCATCTTGTTCTTAAGCATTGGCCTGAGTTTGTTTTTTGAGTACAAAAAGAAAAAATCTGTTAATTAATACTCAAAAACTGGTGTTATTGTCATGGTTTTATGACATAAAGGCTTTAACTTTGAATGGAACGATTATTGAAATAGAAACCTTATAAAAACAAAATATTATGGCATTAGAAATCACAGACGCAAATTTTGAAGAATTAGTTTTAAAAAGCGATAAACCGGTATTAATAGATTTTTGGGCAGAATGGTGCGGTCCTTGCCGCATGGTTGGTCCTGTAGTTGAAGAACTAGCAAAGGAATACGATGGCAAAGCAGTTATTGGCAAAGTAAATGTTGATCATAACTCTGAAATAAGCGCAAAATATGGTATTCGTAACATCCCTACCCTGTTGTTCTTTAAAAACGGAGAAGTAGTAGACAAACAAGTTGGTGTTGCTCCAAAAGCAGCATTGGTAGCTAAATTACAAGCTCAATTATAAAATAATTTCATTAAAAAAAATCCTCCCATCATTTATGTTGGGAGGATTTTTATTTTTAAACTAGCAGTATGCTCATTGCAAGTGATAACGACCTTAAAGGAATAAGTCAGGTTTCGGAAGTTGTGGCCATCACTCTTAAAAAAATGAAGGCTTATTGCGAGCCTGGCATAAGTACAAAACAAATTGACGACTACGGTAAAAAACTTCTTTCCGAATACGGTGCACGTTCTGCTCCTTCTTTAACTTACGATTTTCCGGGGTGCACATGCATCAGCATCAACAATGAAATTGCACATGGAGTCCCTTCCACAAAAAAAATAATTAAAGAAGGTGATCTTATAAATATTGATGTCTCGGCCGAACTCAATGGCTATTGGTCGGACAATGGTGGTTCTTTTATTTTAGGAAATGATATACATCACCACTCCCATTTAGTAAATACCTCGAAAGAGATCCTTCGTTTGGCTATTGATATGATCAGTGACAAAATAAAAATAGCAGACGTTGGAAGATTAATAAACAACGAAGCAAAAAAAGCAGGTTACACAGTGATCAAAAATTTAACAGGGCATGGTGTTGGGAAAAGTTTACACGAATATCCTAAGGAAATTGCAAATTATGGTGATGCTTTTGATAGAAGGAGATTCAAAAAAGGATACGTTGTTGCCGTTGAAACATTTATCTCAACCAAATCAAATTACACAAATACAGATCCCGATAATTGGACACTTACTGGAGATAAAGGAGGATTTGTGGCACAACACGAACATACAATCATTATTACAGAAGGAAAACCGCAAATACTTACTTTGCAAAATGGTATTTGGGATTAAACCTCTTTATTTCCCTTAATAAAATCGCTCATTAAATACGCTATAAGCTTTCCTGTTTTATTATCCGCTTTACGGTGCGCTAATACCGGAGCGCCTTCGGCAATATGCAAATACATGGCGTTTTTTTGTTTAGCACTTTGATAAACAAATTGCCTTGCCTGAATAGTTGTAATACCACTGCTTGTTTTAGCGCTGCTTGGAACATTTGCTATGGAATCAAGATCGAGTTCAACACCAAACAGATCATCCTTTACAAAATTTAAACTTCGTTCAATGGCACTTTTCATGTTAATGTTTTCTCTCACAAAAATATCTTCAAACGACGAGAACATAAATTGTGAAGGTTGGTTCTTAAAGTAAAAAAGTGAATCGGTATTATTGTATTGTTCGTGTAAACCGATTACCGTATATCTGTTTATAAAACCGTTTTGGTAAGCATAACTAAATCCATTCCCACTATGCCTTCCTTCAATGGCGCGCATGTCTGTGTGGGCATCACAATTCACAACATTTACTTTCCTTTTAAAAGTTTGCGAAGCGGCCGCCAGTAATCCATATGCGTTATTATGTCCACCACCAATAATGATCGGGATTTTTCCGGAAGCAAAAACAGGTTTCATTATTTCTATAACGCGGTTATCTATTTCTGCTGTTAATGTTCTAAGCTCCGCTAGGTCCTTAGAGTTTCTTTGATCCAAGCACTCAGCTTTTTTCATTAGATCAGAAACAGGAGTGGAACCTGCTATCAAAATATCTTCGCCAGTTAAAAATTGGTTACTTTGTTGATTCAAAAAACTATCCATTGCCGGAATAAACGCTGTATGCGCACCCCCTCTTCCCAAATTAGCTCTTACACCAACATCTTCTTGTATTCCCAAAACAACGTATTTTCCATTAAAAGTATTCAACTGGCTTTCAAAAGATGTATTCTCATCAACAATTGTAACACTTGCTCCTAAACGCTCCTCCCCTTTTCTTGAACGTAGCAAGGCCCTCAATTCTTTTGTTTCGGGAAGATTAAATTTTGTCATCAATTAGCCGGATTTCTGAACAAAAGTAATATATTTGTTGAAGTTAAAACCTTCTAAACGTATGAGAAATTTCAAGCCGCTGGCCCTAGCTTCATTAAGCATTATTTTATTGTCATCCTGTGGTGGCGAAATTCCTGTTGAAGATAAAGGTATTTCAGATTCTTTAGTGGAAGTTGTAAAAGACACAACTGCTGTTACTGTTGATGATGTTTCAAAATTCAAATTCGATTTTGCTTTAGCCAATATTCCTTCCCCAGCCTCAAGCATTGATCAGCTTTCTAAATGGGGGGTTGACTATGATAGAGAACTAATGAACGATCCTAAAAAAGGAAAAAACTATAGCTCTGAATTTCAAAAGGCAGTTAACCTTGGTATCTACAATATCGATATGTGCTATGCTATTGTTAATGAACGTGGCGAAGATGTGCTGAAGTATATGAAAACAGTTTTAATAACATCGGATGCTTTAGGATTAAAAGGCGCGGTAGATCAAATGATCGGAAAAAGAGCAGAGCAAAATTTAGGTAGTAAAGATTCATTGCTCCAAATATTGGACGAGATCTTAATTAAAAGCGATAGCTATTTACGTACGAATGAGCGTTTATACACTGCCTCAACAGTATTCTCAGGGGGATGGTTAGAAAGTCTTTATTTGGCTTGTAAGATCACTGATAAAGCAACCGACGAAGCAGTTAAAGCAAAAGGTCGCAAGCATCTTTGGGAGCAACGTTTTCATCTTGGTAACTTAGTTACTGTAATGGATGATCATAAAGACAAAAAAGAAGCACAAGACATGAATTCAGAATTCAGGGCTATACACAAAGAAATCAATAATGTGAAAAAACCTGAAGATATGACCGATGCAAAATACAAATCGATCAGCGAGAAGATTTATGCTTTGCGTGCTAAACTAACAATGTAATTTCAATAAAGAGTTTATAAAAATCCCTGCTAGAAATAGCAGGGATTTTTTTATTGATATCATTTGAGAAGCATTTCATTTGTGTCCCGAAAGCTAACTATTTTTTGATTGCTCCCCAATTTTTACGACTGACCCGAAATTCTTCTTGTTTAGGTTAGGAAAATTGTTTGCATAACGAATCTACTCCCCAGAAAATTAAGTTGACCCCTAATATGTAAATGCGCAAAAAGGATTGAGTAGTTTTAGGAGAAGAGATGTATCGAGGCGGCAGTTTGCAATAAGGATCTCGTCACAGAATCCAAACATAAAATATTCAATCACTTTTGAGCAAAAAAAACCCCGATCAAGTGACCGGGGATTTAATGTTTTTAAGCATTTAGAAGTGCCATAAATCATGTTCCCATCTAAAGATATCACCTTTGATACGGTCGCTCTCTAAAAGGGCGTCAATACCTCTAGAGTACTGGATAATAGAACGGTCGTAAACGTTTGTTTCTTTACTTATAGTACTGGCAAATTGTCTTTTCCAGAAAATGTCTTCGAACGTACGACGCTCGCTATCATTCTTTGGATTGAATACTTCATGCTTAGCGAATAAAGGACGACAAGCAGGGAAGTAAACCCAGAATTGCTCTTTTACCGCTTCCTTTTCTTCGTCATAAGTAAACACACCCATTCCTAAGATACGAACTTCAAGAACCGACTTTTGTTTATCAAAGAACCAATCTTCCTTTAAACGGTAAAGACGAATATTACGGAAAATAGAAGTTGAATCACACTTAAACACTTTAGTAATGATCTCATTACCTTCAGCATCCACGTTACTCTCATCTAATGAGTCACATTTCTTTATCTTATCACGGATTTGAGACAACTCTAACGGAGAAACAAATTCCTCATCGTTAAACGCTAACAATTCTCCTTTTAAAATATACTTAGACAATACTTGGAATAAAGAGATCCTACTTGCTAAGGTTTCAACTGGGTAATATAACTGTTGATTTACCTTCTCACGCATATCAACGTCACGCCAAACGCGTTTTTCCCACGTAACATCACCCTCACGAAGGTGAGTATAAGGAATGAACTTCCTGCTAATAGCATTTTCTTTATCGTAAATACCATCCTTATAATCACCAGGATTAAAAATGGTTGGTCCCTGAGAAAACACCTGTCCGAAAACAAGGAGAGCCATTACTATTAAAATGTTACGTTTCATATTATTTTTATTTAAACCATATTGTTACATGGAGTTCTACACGCTATGCGCGCTTCATTTCATGTATCTTATTTTACTTTAATGGTAACGCCAGGGATATTCCTGATAGATCCATCAGGACCTTTTGCTTTAACGTTCTCAATAAATATCTTACTACCAACACCGGCAGTTGCTAATATCTGACGAGCAGCGGACGAAAGACTATTACCTGAACACACTTCTGACTTTAACACCCCTTTTACAACGGCTGTTAACTCAAATGATGTTACAACGAATTTTGCTTCAAAATCGAAACCAGGAAGATCAGCAACAACACCACCAATCGATGATAGTTCAATCTTCTTCATATCTACATTACCTGATTTACCACCCACTTTTGCAACCGGATCTGGAATTTTCTTAACGCGGAATTTGAATGTGCCTTGTGGTTTCATTCCGTCTTTAGTTTTAGCAGATACACTGATTGTAACCGAACCAGGAGTGGTTGCAGTAACTTCATATTTACCTGCACCGCCTTTTGGTGATAATTTAATACCGCCACTTCCAGAAACCGAAAGTTCACTTGGAGCCACACCACCGGCAGATACACTGATGGGATTTGGAACGCCGATATAAAATACATTCATTTTATCTAAAGCAACCGCAGCACTTGGCGCAGCTACCATGTAAGTACC
>JAWXAS010000160.1:0-8097 GCA_034439635.1 Bacteroidota bacterium
CGCAAAACGTTATAAGTAATGCGTCAGGACAGACGTCGGAAAAAAAATCATCTCGGTCGACAAGACTTCGGCAGACTTAGAACATCTCTGGAAGCACTTTTTTAGGGTTTGGCTTTCCTTCCCTCACCCGGCTGACACAGCCGTAGTAAAGCTATCGCCAATTGTATCATATTCACTTGCCACACATGCCGAAACCAGACCAAAGCAAGTAAATATCATACAATTCCCACCGCACTTTTTGCCCGACACGGGCATTTTGGCTATCCCAAGCAAAGCACACTTGTGTTTTTTCGCTTCGCGCCTCAGCTATAAAACCCAAGTAAGCTTTGCGCTCACGCACAAAAAAATGGCGTGCTTCGCACAATTTATCCGCGTGCGCTCCGCACCATAAAGCGGGGCCTATCGGCAATTGGGCATTTTGAATTTATATTTGTAGTTTATCTTTGCACAACAATTTTTTTCTGTACAATAGTTGATCTAGTGACGACAGATACACTGTATATTGAAGATGGTAATTGAGTTAAATTTATCATATTCTCATTAGAATATAATTCCTGCGATAAGACTATTTCACCTAAAGAATTTAAAATTGTTAAACTGGCTAAATTATTTCCTTTCACGGTTATAAAATTATTTGTCGGGTTTGGATACAAATCCACTAGCGGAGCATTTAAGTAATTACTCTCTATTCCAACAAACTGATCATTCTTCCACGTTTCTTTAATTCGAGCCGGAGAGGAATCAACCCCGGTAGTTATATAAAATATATTGTTAAGTGAAAAAGCCATGCCTCCTTTTCTTCCCAAAGTAGGAATTCCAGAATAAGTTATTACACTATTGTTTGTTGGATCGAACAAACTCATGTCATTTGTAATATTATATACAGAATCTTGTCCGCCATATAAAAATGCTTTGTTGCTTGTTACTGCACATGCAACATAATTTTTTGCAGGTAAATTAATGGCGGTTATCATTTGCCAAGCATCGTTCAAATGATCATATTTATAAATATAACGATTGAAGTTATTATTGTTGGTTAAACCATAGCACACATAACCAATTCCGTTTATTTGAAAGGCTGTACCGCGAAACATGCCTGCAAAAGGTAAGTTATTCTTTTGAGTCCAAGTAGACCCGGTTATATTATATTCCCAAACATCATTAAAAACATTTCCGCTACTGTTACGCCCACTAATAATATAAGCCTTATCTCCAATCACAAAATTGCATGCTCCTTGCCTTACTTGTCCCGGAAAGTTTGGCATTGCCGCCCAAGTATTTGTTCCTTCCTCATACTTATACATATCATTTAAGCAAACACCTGGGCAAGTGATTCCTGTAAGCATGTAACCATTGTTTGAATAGGAGAATGCCGTTGCATACTGCCTCTCTTTCCCAATTGGTAAATTTGCCATATTTCCCCAAGTGTTACTTACGCCATCATAAACAAAACCATTTAACTCGCAGGCACTTCCATTATTTCCGGTAAAACAATAAGCTTTATTCCCAATAGTGAAAACACAACCGTCATCTCTTTGGCTCCCTGGGAAATCAGGAATTTGAACCCATGATTGCGAGTGAAGCAATGAGGTAAGAAAAATAAATATTAAAGTTTGAAACTTAATGCTGTATAATTACTTTCTTGGTTATTGATGATCCACCGTGTTTTAAATTCACAAAATAAATTCCATTAGGTACAGCGCTGATATCAAACTTACTCTGTTTGCTTTCTATTTTGCCGTTTGAAATGATCTGTCCTATTGAGTTCGTAAGAATAACATTAGTATTTCCACCTACTTCAAAGTTTAATTCAATATTAAGAAGGTCATTGGCAGGATTTGGATATACTTTTAAATTAGTTTCATTTAAAGTTGATTCTTTAACACTAGAGACAATGTTTTGCGGACAATTACTTGCACCAAAACAACCATTGCTATCCACTTTTAAGATCCAAGTTTGTTGAACTAAGCTATTAAAACCACTAGCTCCTGCCCATCCAACACAAGCTATATCTTTATTTGGCAGCTCCAAAATATCATGAAGTTCATTTTGTGTTGTAGTATCCTTAATAGGGTTTTCAGGAATGTAAGTTCGCCACCATTTTAAATTGCCCATACTGTCCGTTCTCATAATCCAACCCATGTATTGATTCACAGACGCTGTATAATTCACGTATTTTTCGCCACACAAAATATAATCTCCATTCGAACATTCCTTAATTTTGGAAACTCCCGGAGAATTCTCTGTCCCACCATATGTTTTTCTCCAAATAATGTTCCCTGAAATATCCAGTTTTGTTAATACAATTCTTTCCCCCAAGTAAGTATTTGATGCATTAAAATCACTGTGGTTATGTGCATAAATAAGTTGGCCTGATTTTAAACTGATAATGCTACTATAAAACGAATTGCTGGTGTCAATGTATTTATACCAAACCTGATTTAAATTGCTATCAATCTTTATAACATAATTCTTTGCAGTTCCACTGCTTGTAAAATTTATTACCTCTGTCCCACAAAGTACATATCCTTTTTTTATAGTTGTATCTACATCTGACAGCGTTCGATAAAAATTCGTATTTGTATAAATGCGTGTTTGGTATAGAACACCATTTGTGTCCACTAGTCGAACTAATGGCTTATAAAACCCTGGATGGTTAATGCCACACGTGCTATCCGTACTTCCAAAAAGAACAAGTTTACTTTTATCCTTCAAAAAAGGCCTGACCTCTGTGGTCAAATTATAAAACGTAGTATCCCCGTAAGATCGCGTAAACACTGTGTCGCAATATTGATCAAAAGTATATAGTCCATTCTGAAGCTGAAGCCCCCAATCCGTAATGCCCGTTGTATAGTATTTTTTATTGATTTTACAAATACCTCCAGCACCTGTGTAACTTCTGTTTGACGGCTTAAAGCGTTTCGCCAAAAACAAGGAACCAAATTTGTCGATTTTTAGCAATGAGGCGCTAATCTGGCTAAAAGCTACTTCATTAACCAAGGCAGTAGCAACGAAAGTATCATTAACAAAAAGCAGCCTTCTCGCCTGATTATATTTACCGGAAATATTAATCCGATTACTAAAATAGTTCTGTGCACATGCAATTTGAGCACACAGAACTATCAATAATAATATCCTCATTGAAAAAATCAACATTACTTGATGTTTATCAGCTTGTAATAAACTGGCGCCTGGCCTATCTTTAAAAAACTGATCAAATAAACCCCGCTAGTCAAATTTTCCGATGCGAGTTTTATTTCAGTCTCTTTGGCGTATACTTCCTTTGTTAAAATGATTCTTCCGGTTCCAATTTCTGTCAGTTGAATTTTAACGAATTCTCCATCAACGAGCTGACACTTTATGTTCAATTCATTGGTAAAAGGATTTGGAAAAACCTTGTATAAGTTAGACTGACTAGAACTTACTGAACCGATTGCCTCTGTAATCGAGCTTCTCGCTCCTGTTCCGTCATTAAAATTCTCTATGGCGTCATATAAGCTCTCTTCAATATATGTATTTCTAACAGCTTGTGCTAAGGCACTTCCTTTGGAGTTCACATTAAACGCATAGCTGAACAACTGGTTAGTTATAGTTGGATTTTGTATCATGTTTTCCCATGTCCCTTCTTGCTCTGCCAATTTCGAAAGATTCAGAAACGAAACCAAGTTTCTATTCTCTAACTTCTTGTTCAAACTGTCAATATATGCTTGAGCGTTAGAAAACTGTTTGGTGATCAAATAAAGATCAACAAGGTCATCGTAATACTCTCCAGTGTTATCCAACTTTAATATACTTTCTACTTGAGAGTAATCTGTTAAGGTATCTTCGGGGTTTAAAGCCAACAGTAATGCTTCATTAATATAAAACTGCTTATCAACTATAAGCTGATTGATGTTTTCGATCAAAGCTTGCCTTGCATTAATTCCAACTTGCCTACTTTGTAACTGTGTAAGAATATTACCAGGTAAATTTAAAGCTAAAATTGCCTGCCAAACTGCGTTGCTAACCGGCTGATTCGCTTCAATAACGTTTTTTAAAATTCCATTTGAAAATTCCGGTGGTGTATTGATAAATTCCAAAAGAATCTCATCGCTCAAATAAGGACTGTGGGTCAAAAGTATATTTTTTACATTTCCTGAAGACTCAGAATTAATAGCTGCAACTAATGAAGGTGCTGCTGCCGCGGCAAGAATCGCATTGTTTTGTGCAATTGAGTTACTTATGTTATTTACTTGAATGAGATTACATGGAATATTGCAGTTTGAGTTAAGTTCAACCGGGCAAACTTGAGAGAAAACAAATGGATTCAAGTTTGAACAAGGGCTATTAACAACTCCCGTTGATACATAGAACGGAACTTGAAATCCGGCTGTTGGGTTGCTATTAAACCTATACTGAAAAGTCGTTGTACTTTTAATATCGCTTTCTGCTGGTCCAAGATGTGATAACAAATTATTAGCGGGATCAGTCGCCGAATTGCAATTACCTTGTGTGCTTACAGCTCCGCTTGTAACAGCAATATCATTTAGCTTAGTTGTCGAATTAACATTACATTTTATCTGCAAATTGGTATTACCTGCTTGCAATTGATGGCCTCGATACATTGAATTGTATGTGTTTCGATAACTATACTTAGTAGATCCATTACATAAATTATATACCGTTCCAAGCGAGTTTTGTGGCCCTAGAGTTCTATATAAATTATTTGAGTGTTTAGCTACATCACATTGATTCAGGTAATATTGTGCCGGATAACATAACAATGCCTGGTTTGGATTTCCTACGTTAATTCCTTTTACACAAACTTTCTCAGTAGGCGGAACAATAGCATTAACTAAAAAAGTATTTGTTTGAACCGTACTATAGTTAACGCCGCTTTGTTGAATTCCTTTAAAACAATTTAAAAAAGTAGTGTTTTCAACTCTATAGTTCTTCAGAATATTTGACGAACTGGCAACTATTCCCGATTGCAGATTTTCGAACTTTGCCGTTCCAGCAAACTGAACGCAACCATTACTTGTTGCTAATGCGCAATTATCATTTATAAAAAAAGTAGAATTAAATGATTTAATCCCAATTCCTCTGTCATCAGTAACAATAACGTTTGCAAGGTTAGTCATATCCGTTTTAAACGTACAGCCTTTAATATTTATTCCTTTAACATCATTTAAAACTATGTGAGCCTTGGTGGGAATTCGATTATTTGTTGCATTCACAAAACTTTTGTCATTAAGAAGATTATCAGCTAAGAATGTACAATTATTGAAAAAACTGGCATCAGCAATCGAAGAATTAAAGTTGTTGCTGTTATTGTAATGAATAAACTCAACATCTATATAATTATTTTTAAATGTACAATTTGAAGCCTTAACGATACCACCTCCTGACGCAATTGTATTATACATTCCTGTTAGCACACCACGTTTAGCATTAAATAGTTTAGCATTGTTCATTATGAGTGAAGGTTGTCCAATGGGAAAAGTTTGGTTTTGATTAAACTGAATATTACTTTGCATAATAATCCCGCACCACATCCCAGGCTGAACACATCCTTGAAGAGATGTTAGTGTAGCATCATTTATAATCATTTTGCCCCCCAAACTAATTATAATCCCACTAAACTCACCTGTTTTTGAACTGTCGGAAAATTCTATGATCGTATTTATTCCAGTTATGATGAGGGTTCCGTAAACCACAATGCTTTGTTTTATTTTCTTGCTCGAATTAATTGTCATTGTTGTATTTGGCTGAACAACAAGACTTAAATAGTCGAAATTACTGTTGCTGTTGTAACAGTCGTTTCTAAGTTTAACCATATAGTTGTCGTCATAATTAAAACTATTGTTTCCTGAGATTGTGAGACCTCCATCTTCAGCTTCAGTAATTTTATACATACACTCGGCGCGTTTCAAATCACCTGGAACCGGTTGCCTATTTCTGCCCGTAACTACATCCTCACTCCAAACCCATTTTGTTGAACCATTTGGGTTAAATTTTACAACTAAAGGATCGCTATCCCATGATTGGAAAGGACCTTGAGTATAATTTGTATTGGACGGGTTTGCAAATTCCGGGCATCCGCTTAAAGGACCAAGCTCAGTGGCAGTTGGAGGTGTAAGATTTAGATTTCTTCTAGCACTCACCGCGGCAAATCCGCCGTCTGAGGTTTCTATGACACCTATTCTTAAATCCCCAGCTAATATTATTCCCAAAGGTGAAGGATTAACACCAGAGTTAATCATTTGACCCGAATTATCAAGTCTATATATAAATCCATTATTTTCAATTGAACCTACCGCAGAACAAGGACTGCAATCGGTAAACACTCCAATCATAATTTGATTTAGTGTCTTATGGTAATTCACCTCCCACGTCCTCGCATACTTAATAGGCGTGCTGCTATTTACCAACACAATAGGATTACTTGACCATGATGAATTGTTAACAAGATTCTGATCAATGGAATATACTACTACACTTTTCTGAGACGTTCCAACATTTGGGGGATTAAAGAACGCAGCAGTGGAAGCTACAACCATTTTCCCGGTATTTCCAATTTCACAAATAGAGGCGTTTTCATAATTGGCAACGGGCGCATTGATTGAGTTTACAACACCGGTGTTACTAAGCGAGTTCTTCGCAATAAGATAACCAGTGCTCGGATCAATCTTAACTACAAATATATTTCCATTTACTCCCACCTCTGTGAATCCCGAAGCGTAGATCATTCCATCAACGCTATTTTTGATCAAATCAAAACCAAAGGATGTAGTTTTAAGTGCTGCATTTTTATCGGTATTGTAATCAGGCGCTCCATACAAGTGTTGCCACAAAACTGTTCCGGAGTAATCAAGTTTTGCAATATACATGTGAGGTTTATGCGTTTGATCGTTAATAATAGCAGGGGGCGTTGAAAGGTCGAAATTATTATTTGGCGTAGCAGACGTCGGGTTGTATGAAAGAAATATAGATTTATCATACGACTTAACCCCCTCATGCGTACCAATGACGTAAATTCCAGTTGCATCCGTTATTACTTCTTGCAAATCTATAAAAGTTAGCATTTTATAGAACGTCAAATTACCATTCAAATCAGTAAATCCTATTTTCCCACGATACTGAGTTCGGTCAGTGGTAGTTTCCAATTCCTCACATTTTATATCAATCACTGAAGTAGCAGTAATAGGATTATGTGGAGAGTTTGGGCCCTCATTATAAATAGCTGCCCACGTTGGTATGTCGGCCTGAGTAATCATATATGCAGCGTAACCAACGCCAACATAACCCCATTGAATTCCTGGTGTAGTAGGATCGTTCAAGTTTTTGTGTGAATACCACCATTCATCACCGCTCTGATTCTGAACGGTTATGGGATTGCCATTGATGTCTTTTCCTGCCCATGTAGATTTTTTCCACTCAGCAGACGGAGCGGATTGTGTTTGTGCAATTAATAAATTGAAAGTAAATAGAACGCCAAGAAAACTGAGGTTAATTAATTTTTTCATAATATTTATAACGTTTATATTATAAAAGTAATATAAATATCCTAATATCAAAATTTACCTGTTAATAATGATCTGTTACCTGCAAGTAAAGGTATCTATAATGTTATAAATAATACCCTTAACAATAAGTTAAGGTTTTGGGCGTTTTAACCCGTTTTTCGTTTCAATCTTCTTGCTCATAGAGGCAGAGCAAGAAGGATTTTCACTACAATCGGTAACGCAAGAACATTAGCTGATCTTTCTCAAAGTAAATTTTATTCTGCTCACTTCTTTAAATTCCGCGCTTTTGCTTCCAAAAACACTTTTTACATAAAATTTCACCTCATTGGCAATAGTAACAAGCCCGGTTTGCTTTTGGTAAAGTAATTCATTTCTTGCTATGATCGAATTTAGAAGATCAGTCGTGGTATTTATTACAGCCGTGTTCACGGCTTTCATGGTGATAAGCAAATTGTTCAATCCTGCAATACTTAATTCAGCTTCGTTTGGCTGATATGTTTAACGTCAAACCAAACAAGACCGGTTTAGTATAAAAGTTATTGGACATTTTCTTAAGTTTAACTATTATAAAAATACTAAAGAAAATGGAAGA
>JAWXAS010000161.1:0-11999 GCA_034439635.1 Bacteroidota bacterium
CCGATACAAAACTTACTAAAAATATTTCCCAATAGATCATCATTTGTAACCTGCCCTGTAATACCGCCTAATTCATCAAGTGCGTAACGGATATCCAGAGCCAAAAGATCACCAGGAACCTTATTGTTTAATCCTTCAGTTACTTTATTTAATGCATCAAGGGCTCTTCGTAATGATTCGGCATGGCGAGCGTTGGTAACAATGGTTTCGGTTGCGCTTACAGCTTTTGAATCAAATAATAATAGAAGTTTATTCTTTAGTTCGTTTATGTTTTTTCCCTCTTTGGCCGAAATATAAATAAGGTCGGTAAACTTGCTGTACTCTTTTCTTAAAGTTTCTTCACCTTCAACATCTATTTTGTTTGCTACAAGTAACAGCTTTGATCCGTTTATGTGTTGCTTAATGAAATCAACTTCCATATTAAGATCCCCACTGCTTAATTCATGTGAATCGAATAAATAAATAACAATGGCCGATTTTTTAATGGCCTCAAACGCCTTGTTAACTCCCATTTGTTCTACAATATCTGTAGTGGTGCGAATTCCGGCGGTATCAATAAATCTAAAAAGCACGCCATCAATTACCATCTCATCTTCTATCACATCACGAGTTGTTCCTGGAATTTCGCTTACAATGGCTTTGTCATCATCCAATAATAAATTCAATAAGGTTGATTTACCTGCGTTTGGTTTTCCTACAATGGCAACCGGTATTCCATTTTTTATAACGTTACCAACTTCAAAGCTCTCTAATAATTTTAAAATGATGCTTGAAATTTGAAAAATCAATTTCTTAAGGTCGCTCCTATCAGCAAACTCAACATCTTCTTCACTAAAATCCAATTCCAACTCTATCAACGAAGCAAAATTCAATAAGTGATCGCGAAGTACTTTTATTTTACTGCTAAATCCTCCACGCATTTGCTGCATGGCTACTTGGTGAGACACAGCAGAATTACTGGCAATAAGATCGGCCACTGCTTCTGCCTGACTCAAATCTATTTTTCCATTTAAGAACGCCCGCATGGTAAATTCGCCAGGTTCGGCCATACGACAACCATTTTTTAAGAACAATGCCAATACTTGTTGTAAAATAAACTGCGAACCGTGACAAGAGACCTCAACAGATTCTTCGCCCGTGTAGGAATTAGGTGCTTTGTACAAACTTACCACTACTTCATCAATTACAACATCTAAATGTGCTATGATACCAAAATGAAGTGTGTGCGAAGGTTTATCACTCAATTTTTTGAGTTTAAGATTCTTTGTCAGAAAAAATCTTTCCACCAAGCCAATACAATCGGTCCCACTAATACGAATAACACCAATAGCTCCAATTCCTTGAGGTGTTGCTAAAGCTATGATAGTATCTTTTCGAATCAAATTCATTAATTAAAAGTACTCAAATTTAGCTTTAGCGCAAAAGTAGCTCATAATTTAAGGTAATATAAATGGCTGCTTTTCAGTAATTTATAAGGATGTCAGATTCGCGATTAAACCTTTCTTTATTTACACGGTCATAGATAGAACAAACCCACAATTATGAAAACCAACATTATCATCAAAACCTGTTTAACCACTGCAGTAGCTCTTGCGCTCGTATTCACATCATGCCGCAAGAAAGAAATGGAAGATTCTCAAAACACAGATTCATTAAGCGCACATGCTGATGATTCGCAAATGCAAGCGTCTACCACAGATGAAGCATATTCTGATGCAGATAACTCGGCAAGTGCAGCAAGAAGTATTGCAGGTAACCCCACAACCAGTAATCCTGTAAATACAAGTACAGTAACTTGGCCTTGTGATGCAACAGTTGATAGCTCGCAAATATCGCAAGGTATTATATTATTAACTTTTAATGGCAGCGGTTGCAGCGGAAAAGTAAGGGCCGGTCAAATGAAATTTCAATTGGCAAATTATTCTACCGGCGCAAGATGGAGAGACGTTGGAGCGCAATTAACCGTTAACTTAATTAATTATAAAGTTACTCGGAATGGAAAAAATTTAACCATGAACGGAACTCATAATTTAGTTAACGTTTCAGGCGGGTTGGTTAGTGATCTTAGTTTAGAAAAACCAACTATTGTAAGAACCATCACAAGTAATGATATGAATATTCTGTTTGATGGTAATACAACACGCATATGGAATGTTTCTAAAAAGAGAACATGGGAATATAACGGTGGTAATACAAAATTAACCATCACCGGCGAAGCAAACGTTGGCAACTATTCAAGTGTTTGTGCTTGGGGAACAAATCGTAAAGGAAAAACATTTACAACTCAAATAACTTCTCCGGTAGTTTGTTTAAAGAGTTGCGGATGGGGCCGACCAATATCAGGAGTTAAAGTTCACAACATCGAAGAACATAATGCTACGGTAACTTTAGGAACAAATTCGAATGGCGATGTTGATTCGGGTAGTTGCCCAAACAACTTTAAAGTTGAGTGGACCGGTAGAAAAGGTAAACAGCGCGAGCACATTGGTACTTACCGTTAGATAAATACTAAATTAAAAACAAAAAGCCGTCCTTTAAGACGGCTTTTTTATTTCCTGCAACAATACAGGCAAAGCAAACAGATGATGTTTTTTTAACAGTAATTACATGATACAAAAATATTTAACTTTTAAAGTATTTCTTGGCCAAATAACCAAGGCTCAAACCGAAAATGATATGGCCTGTAATGCTACCCGTAAATGAAACTAGTGTAATTTTAAACATCATATGTTGAGTTTGCTCAAAAAAGAAAAGCACCATCATTAATCCCGAAAAAATAAATAAACCAAACAACAAGCCTTTTAAAATTAGGTGTTTGCTATTATTTAATTGTGTTATCAAAATAAAAAAAGCAATCCCCATTCCACCACCGTTGCCAATGTAACGCCAAGTATAACCAAGCAAAGCATTTTTCATTTGTATTTGTTACCCAACCGCCAATTTTTGGAATAAAATCGGTACAGCCTGCTAAAATATATGGTACTCGTGATAGATCTTATAAAAAAACAGAAATTATTCCTGCAATAAAACCTATAATAAATGTTTTTCCAATAGCAGGAAATTTTATGCCTAAGGTGATAAATAAAATAAGTATTGGTACAACTAAAAACAATAAACAGTGTTGCAAAGGCAATATCCCTAAACAATGCAATATAATTGAGCACACCGGAAAAAATCCACCAAACGTAAATAATAATGCTAATTAGTGTTGAGATACTTTAGTGAGTGATTGAGTTTGTTCGAGCGCTTTCATATGCTTTGTTTCTATATAGATGAAACAAATGCATAGATTCCATAAATACATCCTAATTAGTTTCCTCAAAAAATATTTCTCTATAATTGGGCGCCCAGGCGTGCTTGGAGTTATGCTGAGCGGAGTCGAAGGGCTTCAAGCCCATTGCAATAGCTGGCGCAGCAGTCCGATTGGGTTTACGGTAACGAAATATCAGATCACTGTGAGGATTAAAAAATTTTCGGCAGAATAAGCCCGAACCATTCCTAGCTCAAAATTCCTTCCACTATCCAACTTTACTCCAATCGGGCCGATTTTTGTTTTGGTAAGATAAATAGCTTTGATAAACTGAATTTTTGGGCAGTTTTAGCTCATGGTCTTCATCTAATATTTGCTGTGCCGCATTGCGAGCCATTTGAAGGATTTGTCCGTCTTTTGCCAAATCGGCCAGTTTCAGATCTAAAACACCACTTTGTTGAGTTCCTTCAATATCTCCGGGGCCGCGCAATTTCAAATCCACTTCACTTATTTCAAAACCATCCGTTGTTCGCACCATGGTTTCAATTCGTGTTCTACTATCTACTCCTAATTTGTATCCACTCATTAAAATACAATACGATTGATCGCCTCCACGCCCTACTCTTCCGCGCAATTGATGCAACTGCGACAAACCAAAACGTTCGGTGCTTTCAATTACCATTACGCTTGCATTTGGAATATTTACGCCTACTTCTATTACTGTAGTAGCCACCATTATTTGCGTTTCGCCTTTTATAAAACGCTTCATCTCAAATTCTTTTTGCTCGTTGCTTAATTTACCATGAACAATACTTATTTGATATTTTGGCGGTTGAAATTCTTTTAAAAGATCATCATGTCCTTGCTGCAAATTTTGATAGTCTAGTTTTTCACTTTCTTTAATAAGCGGATAAACAACATATACTTGTCTTCCCAATTCAATTTGTTCTTTCATAAAACCAAACAAACGTAAACGCTGCGATTCACTAAAATGCATGGTTTTAATTGGCTTACGGCCGGGTGGCAACTCATCTATCACACTTGTGTCAAGATCACCGTATAAGGTCATGGCCAATGTTCGCGGAATTGGCGTGGCAGTCATAATTAAAATATGCGGTGGTTGACTATTCTTTTTTGCCAAACGTGAGCGTTGTTCAACGCCAAACCGATGTTGCTCATCAATCACCACAAATCCTAAATTTTTGAACACCACTTTATCTTCTATTAATGCGTGAGTTCCTAAAAGAATTTGTATTTCTCCTTCTGCAATTCCTTTTAAGATCTCTTTGCGCTCTTTAGTTTTGCTTGACCCCGTTAGTATAGCAATTTTAATAGGTAGTTCTTTCAGAAATTCTTTAAAGGTTACTAAATGTTGTTGCGCTAAAATTTCAGTTGGCGCCATCATACAAGTTTGATGGCCGTTATCGATGGCCAAAAGCATACACATTAAGGCTACCAATGTTTTTCCACTTCCTACATCACCTTGCATTAAACGATGCATTTGCTTGCCACTTCCTACATCTGCTCTTATTTCCTTTATCACTCGCTTTTGCGCTCCTGTTAATTCAAAAGGTAAATTCTTATTAAAAAAATCGTTGAACAGCAATCCTACTTTACTAAAAACAAAACCTTTTATGGTATGCGTGCGAATTTTATTTAAACGCAATAAACGCAATTGTACAAAAAATAATTCTTCAAATTTTATACGCATTATCGCTTCTTCCAAATTCTTTTGATTCTCGGGGAAGTGAATTTGGTACAAAGCAGCAAAGCGTGGCATCAATTTAAAATCACTTTTTAATTCCTCGCTTAAATTCTCTCCAATTTGGTCGGGTTTAATACTTAAAAACAATTGCTTCAGCAACTTTCTAAAGCCCGCGCTATCTATTCCTTTTGCCTTTAACTTTTCACTAGAATTATACACCGGCTGAAAAGCAGAAGGCATATCTTTTTCCCAATCACTTACGGTATCAATTTCGGGATGTGCAATATTAAACCGGCCTTTAAATTCAGTAGGTTTTCCGTAAACAACGTACTCCACTCCTATCTTTAATTTACTCGCCATCCAATTATGGCCTTTGAACCAAACAAGATCTATGGTACCGGTGTTATCTCTAAATTTTGCGATCAACCGTTTAGCCTGGCGCTCGCCTTGCATTTGCATGCCTTCAATAACACCTTTTAATTGTACCGGAACCGATTCTTCCGTTATACTTCTAACGGTAAAAAATTTGGTACGATCAACATGCCTAAACGGAAAGTAAAAAAGAAGATCCTTGAACGTAAAAATACCTGCTTCTTTTTGCAGCATCTCGGCGCGTAATGGACCAATACCTTTTAAATATTCAATAGGAGTATCTAGCATTGTTGAACCTAAAGTTACGAGAAGAATATTTAAATATGTTTTTTTAAGAGAATAATAATTTGGGCGTGCCCCCTACGAATCAAAATGCTCAGGAACTTACTCGAAAAGCATTTTGCTTGTAGGGGTCGGGCTTTCACCACTCGCTCTTTTGAGGCGCAAAGAGGCAATGCCTCAAAAGGAGCTCAAACAAAGGCTCAATCCCTCATGCGTAGAAAAAAATAGCAGATGCCTCTTATTACCGTAAGCGTGAGCGATTGCAGCGGAAAGCCCTGCGAAGGACTTTGCAAACTGTTTGTTGGGCGAGGAAGCGACAGAAGGAAGCTACCGCAGCCCTACAAACAGTGCAAAGGACTTGCAGGCTTGAAGCGGAAAGCGCGGCGGCAAGCGAACTTCCGGAGTGTTTGCGAGTGAGCATTGCCGGCACGCCCAGAAAATTAAATAAGAAATTCTTGTTGAAACAAATACATATATAAAATTGAAAGAAGTACTTATACACCTAATTTTGTATAAATGTTCAAGCGTTTAGGAGCCATAATTATTTTACTGTTTTGCTTTACTGCAAAAGCACAATTCTTAGATTCACTTAATGTAGTATTTAAAAGTAAATCTATTATTGACGCACGATTAGAATCGCGGTATAGTTTTATTCGCAATTCAATTATTGCTGTTACAGGTGTTCGCTTAGGCGTTGCTTATAAACGTAAGTTAAGAATTGGCGGTGGCATTAGTTGGTTAAAAACAGACAGAGCTTATTCATTTTATGATCGAAATTATTTAGGAGATCTTATAGAAACAAAAAAATACCTCAAGTTCACTTATTTGTGTTACTATATTGATTTTGTTTACTACCGAACTAAACGCTGGCAGCTAAGTGTGCCTATTCAGGCGGGAACAGGACTTGCGTGGTTTCAAAAAGAAAAAGCATATTCGTTAACCAATGGCGACAGAAAAAGTTTTTTACTTTTATACGAACCCGGTATCACCATTCAATTTAAAGCATTCCGATACATTGGCGTTGGTGGAGATGCAGCTTTTAGATTTCTATTGAATAGAGAGAAAAAAATAGGAGAACAATTAAATTCGCCTACATTCAGTATTAAATTATTATTTTGGCCCGATCAACTTTATTACGTCATTGCTCCTAAAAGCAAAGTAACTCAGCGTTATGGTCCGGCCGAATGGTGATCTAAGAAATATTAATGGTTTCGTAACATTTAAGATCTCCTGCTGTTCCCATATAATTTGCCTCAACATTTACCAAACCAACTTTTTTGATTTGTTCTTTTGTTAAAGGTTTTAATGGGTACCAACGATCATCTTGAACTTTAAGTTCGATATCCTTATTAGCAATAAGTTGATTCAACTGTTTTTGAGTTAAAAACAAAACTCCTTCCTCCTCATCTTCGCTCTCGGGGTTTAAAAGAGTACCTACTAATTGTAATTTAGGGACATCAGGCTTATATGTGAATTCCAACTCTTGTTGGGAATTAATCTCTATGTAGGCTATTCCTAGAACGTGTAACTCTGCCATTTCAGTAATTTTTATGCAATTTTAAAAAATTAAGGCCAATTTAACCAATAATTTAGGCTCTATTTTAGTATTATTTACCTTTTTGTTGAAAAAATGTTTTTTTGAGAACAGTTAAGAATTTACAATAGAATTCATATGCTCGTATAACGCCCGCCATTGCTGGCCTTTAGGGTTATTGGCTAACATATCATTGTGAAAAACGATAATGAATTGGCCGTTGAAAAATTTAATTGTTTTTACGTACGAAGCCACTATTTCGATGGCTTTTGAGGTATCTGAACCACTTTGTTTATCCAAACATACATCACCCAGGCAAAAAGGGTGCAATTCGAGTGGACTTTCTTGCTCCAAAACTATATCATACCACTTAAAAGGATTGCAAACACTAGCTCTAAAACCGTTGATATTAGTGTATCCTAGGCTATAATCGTTCTTAATTCCCGACTGGATAAGGTTTTTATAGGTTGTGGGGAATTTTAACATACCAAAATGCTGGCGCGAATGAACAACTTCTTTATGAGTAATTCCTCCCAGCCTGGCAATTTCGATCTTTAGCTGCTGCGTGTTAAAATTGGAGGCAAAAGAAGGATGGATGCCGGTTAATGAATAATCGGCTAAGTGTTTCATTAACTTTTGAAAGGTTAAATTACTTGATGGATGATTTTTGTCGTTCATGCCATAATCGCCCAACAGAAAAAAGTAGATCGCTTGAGTTTTATTTTTTTTATTAGTGCTCACTAAATATTCATAACAATCAAACTCGTCGGTTTTACCAAACAGTGTAGTTTTTAGTCGTTGTTTTAACTGCGCAAAATTACCGTAACGAATATCACTTGCCACACCGGCCAATGATCGCACAAAACCTTTGTGTTTGAATTTGTAAACATTATCAATGTCGATAGTGGTGATGGCTTTAAAATTGTTTGGCTTGAATTTTATGGCGGGGAATTTATGCTTCAGTACTTTTGAAAATTCTGCACACCACAAATTCACCAGAGGCTTATCTAAAAAATCGTTTTGCCAAGCCAAACTGCTTCGGTGATCAAATACGTTGTATTTATTTGCTTTGAACGGAAGGTATTCTTCATAGCGCGATAATAACCAAAATGCGGCTCCAAAAAAATCAAACGGAATATCGCCTGAATTATTTTTAAAGAAATACTTAAAGTAGGTATCATTAGGGTAAACTTCTACCAAATAATCTTTAATACCATAATCAAACAACACCGAATGTGGTATAATGTGTAAGCAATCATCTATGGTTTTATTAGAATAATTGATCTTTATCAGCTCCGAACTTTTAAATTCTGCTTCATCGTTTGTAAGGCTCGTTTCTAAACCTATAATACGGGTAAACAATGTATTTACTATGTACCTTAGGCGATTACTAGTTTTTGGCGAATATATGAATACCTTATTGATGGTGTAGTTATTGCTTAACATAAGTACTCCTTTAATCAGCTGTTTAGTAAGCTATTTTGAGAACAAATTAAAAAAGTCATGTTGATATGTTATTTCCCTTACATTTTTACGCTTTAATAGGATGTATAAATTAGAGGAAAAATATACTAATGTCTGATATTTCCAGTTTCTTTTCGCCGGTTGATACATCAGTTCTTATTCCGGAAGAACTAAATGCGCTTCAATTGGGAAGCATTTTTACTATTTACAAAGAGGTGGGTGGTTTTCCTGATCTTGAAAATGCTGATATTGCTTTAATTGGAATTGCCGAAAGTAGAAATTCGCTGAACAATGAAGGCTGCATGTATGCTTCAAACGCTGTGCGAAAATATTTGTACAAACTTTTTAGCGGAGAGTTTAATGCAAAAGTGTTGGATCTTGGAGATATAAAAGCCGGCCATAGCACTGAAGATACATATTACGCCGTGCGAACAACGGTGGATGCGCTTATTAGAAAAAACATTGTGCCTATAATGATAGGTGGTTCGCAAGATTTGAGTTACCCGCAGTTTTTAGGCTATAAAGATCTTGAGCAAACCATCAATATTGTAAGTATCGACAGCATGTTTGATATTGGAAATCCGGATGAGGCCATCAATAGCAATTCATATTTAGGGAAGATCATTTTACATCAACCAAATTATTTATTCAACTTTAGTAATGTTGGATATCAAACCTATTTGGTAGATCCACATAGTTTAAAAACGATGGAGCGTTTATTTTTTGATGTATATCGTTTAGGCCATGTGCGCGATAAAATAGAAGATGCAGAACCTATCATCAGGCAAGCTGACATGATAACCTTTGATATTACCGCCATAAAAAATTCTGATGCGCCTGCTCACCCTAATGCTTCACCAAATGGATTTTATAGCGAGGAGGCTTGCCAAATGATGCGTTATGCCGGAATGAGTGATAAATTATCATCAATCGGTTTTTACGAATTAAATCCTGAATATGATATCAATGGAAAAACAGCACACCTACTCGCACAAATGATTTGGTGTTTTTTGGATGGTTTTTATAGTCGCAAAAATGATTTCCCTAGCAGAAGCAATGCCGACTATTTACGTTTTCATGTAGTATTAGAAGATAAATACGATATTAATTTTTATAAAAGCAAAAAAAGCGATAGGTGGTGGATGGAAATTCCTTACCCTTCGCATAAAGACCTAAAGTTTGAACGTCATACGCTCATCCCTTGTTCACCTAAGGATTACGACATGGCCATGAATAATGAGATACCGGATAGATGGTGGCAAACGTATCAGAAATTGTCCTAAATTTTTTAGTTTTGGTTGATTTTAATAATATTATTAACCAATTTATATTGAGCAAATTAAAAAAGCTTATATTCGTATAACTTAATAAAATTTATTGAATGGATTTTAAAAAAATTTATTGCCTTGTTTTATTACTGATTAGTTTAACTTCTAAGTCTGCTGTTTACACTGCTACAGCATGTCCTGCAACTTGGGGTACTTCTCCTTATCCTTTTTGGAATGGCTCAACTCAGCTAACATCTGCTAACATAACTGCAGGGGATGTGTTGGTAATTCCTCTCGGCTGCTCAGTTAGTATTAGTGGAAATATTACAATGGCAGTTAATATTACCCTGCAAATTAATGGTGCACTTGTTTTTCCTACCTCAGGAGATAAATTAAATTTAACAGCTGCCTCGGTAATAATTGCCTCCAATACGGGTTCACTTGTAGGGGTTAGTAATTCAAACCAAATTCGAATTGGCTCCGGTGGACCAGAATGGAGTGGTCCTGGAGCTCTCCTTGGCCCTTTTGTTATTAGTAATGGTTTTTTACCGGTTGAATTTGTTGCATTTACTGGTGATTTGGAACAAAAAGTAGTTAATTTATACTGGAAAACCCTTACTGAAGTTAACAACGATTATTTCGATATAGAAAAAAGCTCTGATGGGATCAATTTCGAAAAAATTGCTTCGATTCAAAGCATGGCTCCCGGTGGAAAAAGTTTCGTGGCCTTAGAATATCGTTATATCGACAAGGACCTAAAACATCCGGTTTATTACTACCGATTAAAACAAGTTGACTTAAACGGAGATATTGAACGGACAAATTCTATAAGTGTAAAAGTTTACGCTGCCGAGTTTAGTATTTTTCCTAATCCAAATTCAGGAGTCTTTAGTATTGACGTTCCTAGCGTTAATTTACATGAGGAGTTAAGTGTGAAAATTTACAGTGCTATTGGGCAATTAGTTCATGAGTCGGTCGAATATGTAAAAAATCATAACATAACCGGTTCGCGGGTAGACGTTACTCCTTCTCAGTTATTACCAAAAGGTATTTATCTTTCTACTATAAGCTTTAAAGGCGAGGTTCATCAGCTTAAGCTTGTAGTTCAATAACGAGTTCATGATATTTTTACCGTTTGTGTAAAACATTATCCCTTCTTTTCTATTAATCCTAATTTTAATTCATGATCAGATTTAAATTAATAATTGCGTTATTATTTTGCACGCTTGCTTCGGTTTCGCAAGGTGAAAAAAGGGGAAAAGTAAAATATACCGATGGCAAAGCACTTATTAAAGCTATGCATAAAGCATATTCGCCAAACAAATGGTATAAGTATTTTACATTTAGTCAAAACATGGAATTCTATAGAAACGATTCTGTAATTAGAAAAGATGTTTGGCACGAAGCATACTCACCTGGAAGTTTGGTAATAAAGTTTGGTTCAAAGAATTCAAAAGACGGAGTACTGTTCAGTAATTTCATGGTACATTCATTTGAACAAGGTAAAGACCCACGTTCGGCACAACGCGTTCATGATCTTTTATTGGTTGGCTTGGATGTTTATTTTTACGATCCTGAAAAAACAATTAAAATACTAGACTCCTTAGGGTATTGCACTTCCAAAATTCACGAAGACGTTTTTGAAGGGCGCAAAGTATATGTTGTTGGGGCCGACAAAGGCGACTTAGAAAGTAAACAGTTTTGGATAGATGCTGAACGTTTATACATGCACCGCATTATTTACGATCAAAAAGGAAAAATAAATGATGTGGTTTTTGGTGATTACATAAACATGGATGGTTATTGGATGAGTAAGACCATTATTTTTAAAACCAATGGCAAACTCGGTTTAATTGAACGCTATTACGATATTAAATTTCCGAAAGTGATAAACCAAGATTGGTTTGACCCTAAGAAATTTAATGAGGTTGTTTTGGAGTGATACTAAGTAGTCGCCCCTCAAAAATTCTGTAACCCTTGTTATTATTGAGTTTGTTTAAAAATAGTGCGATAAAAATCTCTAAAAAAAAAGTAAAAAGGGATTAAAAAAGCGGCAGATGTTTTTTAGTGTAAATTAAACCCTAATGCTGCGCCCGGGATAGAACGAAAAGCCTTGTTTAGGGC
>JAWXAS010000162.1:0-19217 GCA_034439635.1 Bacteroidota bacterium
GCAGACCCCGCAGTGCGACAAACATAGCAAAGGACAAACAAGCTTGAAGTGATAGCCCGATAAGGCGCCCAAATAATAAAAATACTTTTTGAGGTTCGATTAATTATCACCAATCTGTGTGTGTTATAGTTCATACTTAAAAGGACACGCATTACACTAATCAAAACAAATCTGTGTGTGCAATAGCGCAATCAAATTTCAAAAAATCATTTCACTAAGCCTTAGTGATAAGTAATGAACTAAACTATGCATACAGATTAGTGGAATCATAGTTTACAATGGATTAGTGGAAACTCGTACAATTCGTGACTAAAAAAACATCGAAATCGCAAAAACTTTAAACTTTTTTAACGTCTATTCGTGGTGATATTTTTCGCCAGCTAAAATTGAATAAGCCCTGTACAATTGTTCCATAAAAAACAAGCGCACCATTTGATGCGAGAAGGTTAAAGTAGATAATCCCAGCTTAAAATTGGCTCTTTCGTATACTTCATCGGCAAAGCCGAAAGGCCCGCCAATAAGGAAAACCAGACGTTTAATGCCCGAATTCTGCTTTTGTTGAATGAATTTACTAAACTCTATGCTTGTAAGTTGTTTGCCCTTTTCATCAAGCAAAATTAGGTGATCAGAAGGCTTCAATTCTTTTAAAATAAGCTTAGCCTCCTCCGTTTTTTGCTCCTTCTCGCTTCGCAGGCGCACGTTCTTTGGCACATTTATTGTAATTATATCCAATGTGCAGTAATTCTTTAAGCGTTTTTGGTAGATGCCTACCCCATCGTTTAGATAACTATCCTGCGTTTTATCGATCTGTATAAAAGTAACCAACATAAAATATCAAAAAATTTGATTAAATTTGTATTAACAAAATGAAGTATTTAATAGGTATAATAATCGCCACTTTTTCATTCTTTTTTTCAGTAAATGATACTGCTGAAGATGCTATTGCTGCATTAAAGCAAGGCAAAGTTACGGACTTAGTGAAATTATTTGACGAAAAAATTTCCATTAAACTCATTAATCAAGAAGATGTTTTGAGTAAATCTCAGGCAGAGGCTAATATTAAAGTCTTTTTTGAAAAACATCCCGTAAAAGATTTCAAATCATCGCATGCGAGTGGTCAAACCAAAAACACCGCCATGCAATACCTTACCGGAACATTGGAAACAACGAATGGTAAATTCAGAGTATCCATACTTATCCGTCGTAATTTAATTTCTCAATTCAGGATAGAGAATGATAATGAGTAAGTTTATTGCCCTTCACGCTAAACACTTCGATCTAAAAAAATTCATTCTTGCTGCGCTTAAAGAAGATGTTGGCGATGGCGATCACACAGCCCTTGCTACTATTCCGTTATCGCACAAAGGAAAAATGCAGTTGCTGGTTAAAGAAGAAGGAATTTTAGCAGGCATTGAGGCTGCTGTTGAAACCTTTAAGATCATTGATAAAACCATTAAGATCAAAGTGCTTATTAAAGACGGGCAAGCCGTAAAAAAAGGCGATGTGGCTTTTATTGTAGAAGGAAAAACTCAAAAACTCATTACCGCCGAACGTTTGGTGTTGAATATTATGCAGCGCATGAGCGGCATTGCAACTAAAACCGATCATTTACAATCATTATGTTACGGTACAAAAGCCAAAGTAATTGATACCCGCAAAACTACTCCTGGCTTTAGATTTTTCGAAAAATGGGCTGTAGTTATTGGGGGCGGCGCAAATCACAGGTATGGTTTGTTTGATATGATACTTATAAAAGACAATCATATTGATTTTGCCGGAGGTGTAAGTCAGGCTATTGTTGCTGCGCAGCAGTACTTGCGAAAGAAAAAGAAAAAACTGCCCATTGAGGTAGAAACCCGCTCTCTTACTGATGTTGCAGAGGTTTTGAGGCATAAAGGCATTGAGCGCATCATGTTGGATAATTATTCTATTGAAAACACTATTAAAGCCGTAAGTCTTATAGGCCGTAAAGCCAAAATAGAGAGTTCGGGAGGTATAACCGAGAAAAATATTTCCGATTATGCAGGTTGCGGCGTTGACCTTATATCCGTTGGAGCCCTTACCCATCACGTAAAAAGTCTTGATCTGAGCCTAAAGGCAATTTAGTTTTAAGCCGCTCCTTTTTTACCTTAAACTCAACCGGAATGCCGCGCCAGCGATTGAAGCGAAAAGCCCTGCGCAGTGCTTTGCATAATGTTTGCGGAGCGAGCCTGCCTGACCGGTAGGCAGGGAGGCTCCGCTTTTTTGCGGGGAGCCCGGAGCCCGACAAACATTGCAAAGCACAAGCAGGCTTGCAGTGGAAAGCGCGCCAGGCGCCCAAATAATAGAAAAACGCTTTTTGGGGAATGACTAATTTTTCAAATTCGTGGCTAAAACACCCTTATTATTAACATCATTCTTAATAACTTACCCTATTTTGTTAAACAATTTATTTACCATTATTAGCATGCATATTAAATGATTTATGTATTTTTAGTTCCCTAAATAATACGCGTTTATAAAATTATGAGTTTGAGATCAATTTTTGTTAGCATACTAAGTTTCGGATGTTTGTTTTTAATGATAGCATGCGGTGGAAAAGAAGAACCTTCAAAACCACTTTGGCAATCGTACGAAATGCAAGGCAGCGATACTATAAACAAAGTTGATAGCGCAGGCTTAAAACAAGGTATGTGGATGTTCTTTGCCGATAAAGGTAAAAAAGCAAAACCGGGAGAGAAACCAAAACTCCTAGTTAAAGGTGCATACTTTGATGATAAACGCGAAGGAATTTGGTTCTACTACTCTATTGATGGTACACCAAGCGATACCGTAAAGTATCATTTAGATTTTCCGCAAGATCAATAACAGTTTCTGGTTTAAAGTTTCTAGTTTCTAACGCCATGCGCGGTCACCCTGAGTCTTTCAACTTTGCGCAAGATAAACTCGGTCGAAGGGCGACTTACATCTTATTCATTTTTATTTGGGCGTGTACCCCTACGAAGTAAAATGCCTCGAAATAAAATAGGAGCATTTTACTTGTAGGGGTCGGGCTTTTCGTTCGCCGCGGCGAACAATCTTTTTGCAATCCTCAGGTGAAAAACACGAATGGAGATTGAAAAAAGGATTTCCAATTCAATCCCTAACGCGGTCGGTAAAAAAAAATGCTGTCTCTGTTTAGTTTGTGCCCAAGTTACATTGACACCATAACCCGAAGACAAACAACTTTGTGACCTCTGTGAAAAAACTTTGTGAGACCGAAGGTCTCTGTGGGTTTGAGCGGAGTCGAAGGGCTGACCCTAAATAGCCGCCATCAACAAATTAATATCCTTAAATGGCAAATTAAATGTCTCTCCTAAATACTGACTAGTTAAAATACCATTGTAAATATAAATTCCATTTCTTAAGCCGGCGTCTTTTCTAACAACACTATCAAATCCACCCTCTTCGCCCATATTTAATAATACTTGCGTAAAAATATTACTAAAAGCAAATGAAGCGGTACGTGCCACGCGACTAGGAATATTTGGAACGCAATAATGTATCACGCCGTGCTTACGAAAAACAGGTTTTGTATGATTGGTTACTTGCGAAGTTTCAAACACACCGCCTTGATCAATACTTACATCAATAATTACCGATCCGGTTTTCATTTCGCTCACCATTCCTTCGGTAACTACCACCGGCGCTCTTCCGCCACGAGCGCGCATAGCGCCAATGGCCACATCGGCACTGCGCAAATGCTTTTCTAAAACTTTTGGAACAATAACCGATGTAAAAATTCTAGAGCCTAATTGATTTTGCAAACGGCGTAAACGCGATGTTGAATTATCAAATACTTTTACGGTAGCTCCTAATCCAATGGCTGCACGTGCGGCAAATTCGCCAACAGTTCCTGCGCCAATAATAACTACTTCGGTTGGAGAAATTCCACTAATACCTCCTAAAATTGATCCAACACCATTATTAACATTACTCAATAACTCTGCAGCTATCAAAATACTGGCTCCGCCTGCAATTTCGCCCATGGCTCTTATCACAGGATAAATTCCCTCGTCATCTGTAATTAGATCAAAGGCAACACAATTTAATTTTTTGGAAATTAATTTTCTTAAAAAATTCTCTGGTTGTACATGTAACTGCAAAGCACTGAACAAAATTTGTTTGTGCTGCATCATTTCTATCTCATCAATAGTTGGGGGTGCTATTTTTAAAATAACATCCGCTTTATATACATCTGTTGGTGAATAAGCAATTTCTGCGCCTGCTTCGCTATAGTCATTATCTTCAAAATGCGCAGCACTCCCCGCGCCTGCTTCAATAATAATACGGTGACCATTATTCACTAACAACGCAACAGCATCGGGCACAAGTGGCACACGTGTTTCTTGGAATGCCACTTCTTTTGGGATCCCAATGAATAACTTCCCCTTTTTTCTCGCCACTTCCAGCATTTCTTCTTTAGGTGCAAGTGCTCCTTTTGTTAATGCCATCAATGCTTCTTTGCTCATTACCATATGATACGTTTTTGTTTATTTAATATGCAGGTCCGCGATATTTTGGCGCGTTACAATCATCAATACTCTTTTTCCTTGGACGGTAAACTAAACCAACTCTAGTTTCAAATGTTCTATTCCTCATAGATGTACTTCGTACTTTCGGATTCCAAATATCCGGATTCCAATGTTCTTCAATGAACCAATTTATTTTTCTGATGAACGGAAATTCCATTCCAACACCAATATCTCCGCTTGCCCATATTTTTTTTGGAGAACTAAATGGCGCGTTAGCAGATGATGAACTACTCAACAGATACTCTGCGCGTAATCCTATCATCCAATATTTTGCGGAAGCGATTCCCATATCACTAAAATACTTCAAATAATTATTCCATTGAATGTAAGTGTACTTATTTGTTTCAAAACCCGAACGTGCTCCTGTAAATGGATCTAAGAGATTCTTTTCCTTTGAGCCTTTTTTTGTATAAGAAATTTCGGTTTGCCAACGCGCGGCATAATTACTCGAGAACTCCGCAAAAATTCCGGCACCCCAACTAAAATGTTCTTTTCCTACGTAATTTCTTCCATTGTAGAAATCAGGATTATTTGCATAATCAATAGCAGTAAATTGCCTTGAATCTGCATCAATATTTTTGTATTTATGTCGCGATTCAGTTAATGCACCGTAAGCTCCAATTCCCTTAAAGATTTGAGAAAATATGTTTTGTTGACATAGAAACAGGAGGGCTATAAGAATATTTTTTTTCATTTAAAAACTAACTGCTTCTGCGGTTTGACTTATTTTTTTTACCAACCCTTGTAATACTTTACCTGGGCCGCACTCAATATACTGCGTTGCTCCGTCGGCTGTCATTTGCTGTACACTTTGCGTCCATTTTACCGGAGCAGTTAATTGCATGATCAAATTTTTCTTGATCTCTTTTGGGTCGCTCACCGCATTGGCCGTTACGTTTTGATAAACCGGACAAGTAGGCACGCTAAAATTTGTAGAGTTAATGGCAGCTTCCAACTCTACTTTTGCAGGCTCCATTAATGGCGAATGAAATGCTCCTCCAACAGGTAATACCAAAGCACGTTTAGCACCCGCTGCTTTTAATTTTTCACAAGCAATATTTATTCCTTCAATACTTCCGGAAATAACTAATTGTCCGGGGCAATTATAGTTTGCTGCTACCACAACGTTTCCTGCGGCGGTGATCTCTTTACAAATATCTTCTACGATCTTATCATCCAAATTTAAAATAGCAGCCATTGTACTTGGGTTCATTTCGCAAGCTTTTTGCATAGCAAGTGCACGTTTATACACCAAACGCAAAGCATCTTCAAAACTTAAAGCTTTATTGGCAACCAGCGCCGAAAATTCTCCGAGTGAATGACCTGCAACCATATCCGGTTTTGATTCGTTCTCTTTTGTTTTAAATAAAATTACCGAGTGTAAAAAAATGGCCGGCTGAGTTATTTTGGTTTGCTTTAGTTCTTCTTCAGTTCCGCTAAACATCACATCCGATATTTTAAATCCTAAAATATCATTGGCTTGTTCGAATAATTGTTTTGCTAAGGTTGAACTTTCGTAAAGGTCCTTTCCCATGCCTGGAAATTGAGAACCTTGTCCTGGAAATACATACGCTTTCTTCATTATAGGTCTAAAAAAAGTTAGAACATAAATTTACCTGAAAGCCGCTTAGAAAACAAAGAAAGAGATGAACAGTATTTAACTATGGAGTGTTAGTATCGGCCTGGTTTATCTTGTACAAATAGATGAAAAACGCAATAAACCCAAGGCTAAAAGGTATTACAGAGTAGTTTTTGTACTCAACATGTCCAAAAAATTCAACACACATCCAAAAACTATTGGCGCTGATCCAAAAAAGCACTGATAAATTCACAAAAAAATCGGGCGTTTGGCGAGTACGGTACATCATTAACAAAGTTACCCCAATGGTAGGAATAACCATAGAAACACCTAGCGTTTTAAGTTCTAAAGCCCAGCTAATATCTTTGATCAACCAAAAAAAGATATGGAAATTATCCACCAAACGAATATTGCCGAGCTTTCCTATATTAAATTTCATGTTGCGTTAAACCTTTATTACTTTTAGGGGTCAAATATAGCTAAATATTGCCTTTTGCCAGCTGCAACCGATATTGATATCATAGCCCTTTATAAGGACGAAAGCACTCGTAACAAGTCGCTGGAATTGTTAATTGACAAGTATCAACAAAAGCTTTACTGGCATATTCGCAAGATCGTGATAGACCATGATGATAGCGATGATGTGTTACAAAACACCTATATTAAAATTTGGAAGGGCTTGGTTAATTTTAAAGAGGAAAGTGCTCTTTTTACTTGGATGTATAGGATAGCAACTAATGAAGCTATTACCTTTTTGAATCAAAAGACAAAGAGAAACACAACCTCATTGCATCCAATTGAATATCAATTATCTAAGTCATTAGAAAGTGATCATTACTTTAAAGGTGATGAGATCCAATTGAAACTTCAACAAGCCATTTTAACTCTTCCCGAAAAACAAAGGATCGTATTTAACATGCGTTATTACAACGAAACCCCTTATGAACAGATGAGCCAAATATTGGAAACCTCGGTTGGCGCTTTAAAGGCCAGTTACCATCTGGCAGCAAAGAAAGTGGAGGATTTTCTAACTAAAGATTAAACCTTTTTAAAACGGTATAGTCAAACCTAAAAGTGGACAACAACAATAACATACCAAACTCATTTGATCTTCCGGAGGATTACTTTAAAAACTCCAAGGCAGGCATTCTTCATAAAATTGAGTGGATGCAAGAACATGAGGCATATCCTATGTTATCTGCTTTAAATAAAGAGCACGGATTTATTATACCTGAAAATTATTTTAATTCGAGTACTTCAAGATTGGAATTATTGGATACGCCCATTTTATCAAACACTACAAAGATAAACGCTTTTGAAGTTCCGGCAGATTATTTTGCGCAAAACGCATTACAAATTATTTCAAACATTGAAGGAGCTGAGGAATTAAGCGCGTATCCTTCATTAAACAGCATTGAAAAGGTAAATCCGTTTATTACAAGCGAGAATTATTTTGAAACTACTAAACAAACTACTTTAGCAAAAAACCTACCTACCGGCAAGGCAGGCTCGAACGAAGGTGGTGCAAAAATTATTTCTCTAAACCGTAAGCCTTTATGGTTTGCCGCAGCAGCCGTATTAACCATCACTTTTAGTTTATGGATCTATGATTCATTTGTAAAAGAACCCATTAGTATTGACGATTGCACAACCCTAGCATGTTTAGAAAAACGTGAAGTGATTAAATACAAGCTCAACAATTTTGATACAGAAGAAATTTTGGATGCCGCCGTTGATCTTGACAAATTAGAAAAGAGTTTAAACAAAAAAGAGAATACCGATAGTTTAAGAACTGCTGATTCAACCGATCAAGCCCTTTTAGATTATATTGACTAATGAAGGCCATTAAGAACATACTTATCATACTAACCGTTTTACTTTGTATTACACCAAGTAAAGCTAAAGCTCAGCGCGATAAGATCGATGAATTAAGATCGACCTTTATTGCCAAGCACCTTGATTTTAGTTCCGCTGAAAGTGAAAAGTTTTGGCCTATATACAATGAGCTTCATGATAAACGTAAAGCCATTAAAAAGAATTTAAGACAAAGTTTAAAGAACCTTCCTCCTGCCGCCACTGATAAAGAAGCAGAAGAATTAATTAATTTAGAGAACAAAAGCGCTGCCGCTGATGCCGAACTTACAAAAACATATAACGATAAATTAAAACTCGTGATAGGCGCAAAAAAACTGGCAAAACTAAAAGTAGTGGAAGAAGAATTTAAACTGGAAGTATTAAAAGCCGCGAAAGAAAAATAGAACTGGTGCCACACATGCAGGCAAATATTAAAGTAGTGCTAATATTCATTGGCACTTTTCTTTTATTTCAGATAGAAATAAAGGCACAGGCTGCATTTGATAGTTTGAATTTAAAAAAAGCTAAACATTATTTTAAGACCACCATTTTTTTAGATTCCTACTCAAAAGCAAATCAGAAATTTCCGAAGCAAAAAGCAACCAAACTCAGCAACGACAGTATTATTGATGCGCGTTTAGGTTCGTTTGGAGTAAAACAATTCAATATAGGATTTTATACCCCAATTTATACACGCACCTATTATAATCGAGATAGCACAGTATATTCAAATACACATTATTTATTAACCGGAAATTTTCTTTCTATTCAACCGTCATTTGATAGTATTCGTAAAGTTCACACGCTACTTAAATATGGTCTAGGGTTTCGTATCATTCAAAACAGTGGCAAAAAAGGGGTTTGGTTCATCGATATTCAACCTTTTACTACCACCGATATTACCACATCAACCCCAAACGGATATTTCCGCATGGCCAATTCGTTTATTTACAGCCATAATTATTCAGCAAAATTTAATATGCGTTTTGGTATTACCAAATCGTTTATGTGGGGCAATAGGTACTATTTACCATACTTAGGCGTTAGATGGGGAAAATTGGACGGTGTGAATTTTAGCATTCAAATTCCTAAAAATATTAGCTTAAATATTCCAATCAATGATAAAATTCGATTCAGTATATTTACTAAACCGCAAGGAGGAATGTATAGTTTTTTAAACAACGATTCGCTGTATTATTTCCGCCCCGAAGTAAAATCATTTAATTTTACTCATTATGAAATTCTTGGAGGCATTCGGTTGGATTTTGCTCTCAATAAAAATTTCTCAGGATATATTGATGCAGGCTCTAGTACAAGAAGTAATATTACTTTTTATTCAACCGAAACAAGTAAAAGAAGACCTAATGTTCCTTATAAAGTGTACTTCTACGAAAGAAGTTTGAGTCCTACCGGATTTTTGAATTTTGGACTCGTATGGCGTTTTGGAAAAACCAAAAGTTTCTTTAACGACCGAAACATGTACGATGTGTTTGATATCAATAATGTAAATAGTCCGGGTGATGTTAATTCCGGACCAGGAAACATGGAAATACCCATCAAAAAGAGTATCAAACAGAGTAAGTTAAATCTTGAAGACATTCAGGATCTAATAGATGTAACCGACCAATAAATGAACTATATTTGTGTAAGCCGCAAATGTTGAGGATCACACACATATTCATTATTTTCCTAACTTTTTTTAATTCATTTATTGCAACTGCACAAGTTGATTCTGTTCCTGCTAAAAAGTACAAACGTATTTCTCTTATCACAGGCTCGGCAGTGTTAACTACTGGTTCGCTTTTTTATTTGAACCGCGCTTGGTATTCGCAATACAATACGGGTAAATTTAATTTGTTTAATGATAATGCTGAATGGCTACAAATGGATAAAGCGGGGCATGTGTGGACAACATATAATCTTGGTCGCTTAATGATGGATGCATTTGACTGGGCAGGGTTTTCTAAAAAACAAAAATTGATCTACGGCAGCACTATTGGTTTTGCGTATATGACAGGCGTTGAATTAATGGATGGCTACAGCAATGGTTGGGGTTTTTCGGGGGGAGATATGTTAGCTAATGCAGCGGGAACAGGATTAGCAATTTCTCAGGAAGCATTATGGAACGAACAACGTGTATTTATAAAATACTCATATAAAGAAAGTGAGCTCGCCATTTACAATCCTTCTTTACTAGGAAAAAATTTACAAGAAAAAATATTGAAGGATTATAATGCTCAAACATACTGGATCAGCTTTAGTCCTTTTGCATTTATTAAAGGTGATCATAAATTACCAAAATGGTTGGCTGTGTCTTTTGGTTACGGTGCTACAGGTATGTTAAGAGCTCGCGAAGAGTTTGTGACCTTCACTTCCTCTACTTCGCCAGTTGTAGAATACACTTACAGCAGCCAACGGATAAGAAATTACTATGTTAGTTTAGATATTGACTTTACCAAAATAAAAACCCGATCGAAAACCTTAAAAACAATTTTTACGTGTTTAAATATGGTAAAAGTTCCTGCCCCGGCTATCGGCTTTAATTGCAAAGGAAGTAGCTTTAATTGGTTACGCTAGACTTTTTGTGTTTCCAACGGCGATGGCTCCATAACCAATTAGAAGGCTGCGCTAAAATATTTTCTTCCAAACATTTTAAATGCATTTCGGTTATTTCTTCTTCTGTATGAAACTTAGGCTCTTCGCATACTTTTACAATATCTATTTCATAAACTCCGCGTTTTACTCTTACGGTTCGTCCGTACACCATTGGGTAATTAAATTTTTTTGCAATTTTAGCAGGACCATTAAACACCGCTGTGTCTTGATTTAAAAATTTTGTCCAATAAGCACTTTCAGGCGGTGGACTTTGGTCGGCATTTAATCCAAGGGAATAATTGACATTTCTATTTCTAATTAAAAAAGGATAGAAATCTTTCATAGAAATAATTTTAGCCCCAAATTTACTCCGCATTTTAAGCATAAGCGCATCAAAAGGTTTATTGGATAGCGGATGGTAAACCCCAAGTAAGACCTGATCAAAATTTGGCTGGTAAGAAAGCGGCACCCACTCCCAATTAGAACAGTGACCAATAACAATAACAATGCTTTGTTTTTTATCAGAATAATCAGTCAGGATCTTTTTTCCATTCTCGGTATAGTAAATGCGGCGCGTTAATTCTTCTTTAGAAATAGTAAACGCTTTTACAGTTTCAAAGATTACATCGCAAAAATTCTTGTAAAATCCTTTGCAAATGCTTTGTATCTCCTTTTCATTTTTATCAGGAAATGAGTTTCGAAGATTGTGAAGAACAACCTTTTTTCTATACCCAAAAACATAATATACTAATACATACAAGCCAAAACTTTTTATGTGAAGAACCCACATTGGCAAATACGACATGGTGTAGATCAATGGTATTAAACAAAAACGCAATAAAATATTTTGCATTGTATTTTTGTTTAGAAGTTTGGCTTAAGTAAATACTTGCTGTAAAAATCAACAATGTGTTTCACCGCTTCATCGGCCGTATCAACAATTTTAAAAAGGTCAAGATCCGCCGCATGAATATAACTTTCGTTCTCCAGCATGTCTTTCTTTATCCAATTTACCATTCCTTCCCAGTATTCCTTTCCAACTAACACTATTGGGAATTGCGCTATTTTACTGGTTTGTACCAACGTTAAGGCTTCAAACAATTCGTCCATTGTTCCAAAACCACCTGGCATTCCAATAAATCCTTGCGAATATTTTAAGAACATAGTTTTACGAACATAAAAGTAGTCGAAGTAAATACTCTTATCGTGATCTATAAATTCATTTGGATGCTGCTCAAAAGGTAAAACAATATTCAAGCCTACGCTTTTTCCTTTCCCTCTTCGCGCGCCTTTATTAGCAGCTTCCATAATACCGGGACCGCCACCTGTAATTACACCGTAGCCTTCCGCAGTTAATTTAAAAGCTATCTCTTCAGCTAAAATATAATATTTATTATCCGGCTTTGTTCGCGCGCTTCCAAAAACAGAAACACAAGGACCAATACGGCTTAATTTTTCAAATCCTTCAACAAACTCACTCATGATCTTAAATAAATGCCAGCTATCACTTGCTTTTACTTCTTCCAGAGCCTTTTGCGCAAACGCCTTTCGGATCCTATCTTCGCTATCTTTTGTCATATATATAGTATTTAATTTCTGTTACTAATAACGTTTTATCCGCCTTTATATTTTATAAACTCCATGTAATCTTGTAAAATAATGGTGGCGCTTATCTTGTCTACATTCTGTTTAATTTTTCTGTCTTTTTTTTTCATTCCGCCAAGCAACATGGTTTGTTGAGCAATACTACTTGTAAATCTTTCGTCGTAACGTTCTATTTTCACGTTTGGAAAAGTTCTTTGCAAATGCACAACAAAAGGATCGATAAAGCGTGCGCTATCACTTTTTACGTTCATTAATGTTTTAGGTTCGCCTACAACTATTATATCAACTTTTTCTTTGTTTAGATACACTTTTAAAAAATCAATCACATCCTTACTATGCACTGCCTCCAAAGAACTGGCAATGATCCTTAGTGGATCAGAAACAGCTAAACCAACGCGTTTGCTGCCGTAATCTATTGCTAATATGCGTCCCAAAACCATGTAAAGATATTATTTGCCTTGTTATTAAGAAGTTGATATTGAATTTAATGTAAACAGCTCAGAGTTAGTTTAAATTTTATCCCATTTTTAATTACTTTAGAGGGATGAATGCTACCTATCCTCTTTATTTAGCCGGTGAGTTTATTACTACAAACGACGTTTTAGTGGTACTTGATAAGTATGGGAACAAAGACTATGCCACAACCTATTTGGCTGATGAAAAAGTACTTGATTATGCCATTAAGAAGGGCATTGAAGCTAAAGATGCGATGAAATTGTTGAGTTCGCTAGAAAAATACGAGATCCTTTTTGACATTTATTCACGAATTAAAGCTAAACGTCAACATTTGGCCGAGGTATTATGCATAGAATCTGCAAAACCCATCAGGCATGCGTTGAGTGAAGTAGATCGTTCGGCACAAACTTTTTTAATAGCCGCCGAAGAATGTAAGCGCTTACCAAAAGAATACATGAGTTTGGATTGGACTCCTAATGGAAAAAACAAAGAAGGTATTGTGAAATATTTTCCTATAGGCTTAGTGGCAGGAATTTCTCCATTTAATTTCCCTTTAAATTTAGCAGTACACAAAATTGCACCTGCTATTGCCGCAGGATGCCCTATTATTTTAAAACCTGCTTCCTCAACTCCACTCTCTACGTTAGAGCTAGCAAAAATTATAAGTGAAACAAAATTACCTAAAGGCGGATTATCTATTTTACCAATGGATCGCAAAACAGGAAATTTATTAGTAACAGATGAGCGCATAAATTTATTAAGTTTTACCGGTTCACCCGAAGTTGGATGGGAAATGAAAAAACAATGCGGCAAAAAGAAAGTTGTTTTAGAATTGGGAGGTAATGCCGGAGTGATCATTACACCATCGGCTAATTTTGAAGATGCTGTACAAAAATGTTTGGTTGGCGCTTTTGCTTATAGTGGACAAATATGCATTCATGCGCAACGTTTGTATGTACATGAAAGTATTTTCGAGAAATTTAAAACCGCTATGGTACAAAAAGCAAAAGATCTGGCGTTTGGTAATCCCCTGAAACAGGATACCGAAATAAGCGACATGATAGATGAAGAAAATTCTATTCGCGTTGAAAACTGGATACAGCAAGCTACCGCATTAGGCGCAACGCTTTTGTGCGGAGGCACTCGTACGGGTAAATTTGTGGAGCCAACTATTTTAACAGGCACCACCGAAAAAATGAAAGTGAACTGTGAAGAAGTATTTGGCCCGGTAATCTGTTTAGAATCCTATACCGGCGCGATAGAAAACGCTATAAAAAAGGTAAATAGCACAAAGTTTGGTTTGCAGTGCGGCGTTTTTACCGATTCTGTAGCTGAATTAACTACAAGCTTTGAAAAGATCGAGGTTGGCGGAATCATTCACAACGACGCGCCAACACTGCGTTTCGACCAGATGCCATACGGTGGGATAAAAGATAGCGGAATTGGAAGAGAAGGTGTAAAATACGCCATAAATGATATGTTGGAACACCGAATTTTGGTGAAATAGTCAAAAAAGCATTCAACTACGGTTTAAAATCACTTATAGCGCAGAAATTGGCGTTTATCTAAATCATTTTAAAATGACATTTTCATTGAATAATTTTGAGCCCAAGATCTAAAAAAGTTCATTATATTTAGGTTAGTATTATTTCTATGGAAAGTATCTTCATTAAAGGCACCAAACGCACTCCCGAGATCAGTCTTAAACTTAATGGCTTTATGTCTATTAACGGAATCTCAATTCCGGAAGATGCAACTGAGTTTTATCGCGCCACCATGGAGTGGTTAGATAAATATGAAAAAATTGGTCCCGAAAATATAAATTTAAGGATCAACTTCGTTTACATCAATACTACAAGCACCTCTATGATGCTAAGGATATTGAAAAAGATATTTTCTGTTTGTAGTATTAAAGAAAACTTAAAGATCATATGGACCTACGAACAAGATGATTCAGATATGTACGAACAGGGGAAGGTTCTTGAAAAATTAGTAGGTCATTCGTTTGAATTTGAACAAGTGGATAGTTTAGATGAAGATTAGTCAATAATTTTCTATAGAGGGGCCAAATGGTTCCTTTTTTTTTGAGCACAATTCTCTTGTCTCACAGTTAAAATTTTGTTTTCTCGTTAATTTCATTAACTTTAATTACTAGAAATTAAAAACTAACGCATGAAGAAAATAACATACTTATTGATCATTTTTTTCGCTTTTGGACTTAACGGCCAAAATCCAACTCTAACATGGGCCAAAAAATTGGGTGGTGTTGGAGCAAGTGCTTACTGCTATTCAACAAAAACAGATCAAAACGGAAATGTTATTACGGTAGGTGTTTTTAATAACACAATTGACTTTGACCCGGGGCCGGGTACATTTACTATGGCGCCCATTGCTGCAACTTGGGATATTTTTATTTTAAAACTTGATGGTAACGGAGATCTTGTATGGGCAAAACAGATAGGTGGTATTTCAAATAATGATGTTGCGAATGAAGTTTTTACAGATCTATCGGGAAATTGCTATTTCACAGGAAGGTTTGGTGGTACAGTTGATTTTGATCCGGGACCAAGCATTCTAAATATGACAGCGAACGGAGATGATCTTTTTGCAGTTAAGATGGATGCGAACGGAAATTTAGTGTGGGCAAAAACACTTAACCCTTCAAGCAGTGATTATGGACAGGATATTTGTGTTGATATAACAGGAAATGTATTTGTTTTAGGAAGAGTAAGCGGAAACGTTGACGTTGATCCGGGGCCTGGTATTACGATTATGAATTTTTCGAGCGCTGCAACTTTATTACTAAAATTAGATAATGCCGGCAATTTTGTTTACGGTAAAAAAATTGATGGGGCTCCCGGCTCTCAAGCAATGCCAAGAGCTGTTATTACCGATACGAATGGAAATGTGTTTATTGCAGGCGATTATTTTGGAAATGTAGATTTTGATCCGGGACCAAGTACATCAACTTTAGTAGCAGGTGGCCCAACTTACTTCGATGGTTTTATAGAAAAAATTGATGCTGTAGGTAATTTTGCTTGGGCAGCTTCTATTAACGGAAATGGTGGACCAAAAGCTATTTACGATATTCAGGTAGATGCCAACAACGATTTGTACGCCGTTGGATTCTTTTCTACCACTGTAGATTTTCAATCAGGCCCAGGAACATCTTCACTCAGTAGCTTGGGTAGTTATGATGCCTATTTATTAAAATATTCCAACTCGGGTACTTTTAAATACGTAAAACATTTTGGTGGAACCGGCACTGAGGTAGCGTTGGAAATTGATAAGGATGGATATAATAATATGTTTATTGGAGGTTATTTTGCAGGAACAGCTGATTTTGATCCAAATCCACCAACCAATTTTTTAACCGCAAGTTCTACAAATCCATTTATTGTAAAAGTTGATACGGCATCTAATTTCCTTTGGGCAGTTCAATTTGGTGGAACAGGTTTAGATGTTCCTTTAAGCATTTCGGTTGATCAAAATTCAAATGTTTATACTGCCGGATATTTTAATAGCAACCCCATGAATTTTGATCCGGGACCAGGAACGTTTACGATGAGTCCAACAGGACTTTACGACGGCTTTGTACACAAATTGAATGGCTGCAACGCACCACCAAATGCTGTTGACGTATCTCAATTCAATTCGCTTAGTATTTGCGCACAAAACTCAACAACTTTAAGTGCAACAGGTATTGGTACTCTCAATTGGTATTCAAGTATTACTTCCACAAATAGTATTGCAACAGGATCAAGTTTTATAACATCAACTTTAAGTGTTGGCGTTTATACCTATTATGTAAGCGCCAATACATGCACCAGTAGCCCCGCGCGAACTGCAATCACGGTTAGCGTTGATGTTCCTCCAATACTTACAGTAAATACTTCTTCTGCGTTAATTTGTGCAGGAGTTACCGTTGCCATAAGTGCAAGTGGCGCAAATACATATTCATGGAATAATGGTGGCACAACTTCGTTAATAGTTGTAACGCCTGTTTTAAGTACTGTATTTATTGTAACAGGTTACAATGGAAATTGTACATCAACAGGAAGTATTGTGCAAAACGTTGCCTGGTGTTCGGGAGTTGAAGAATTTGAAAACGATGTGACGCTTAGTTTGAGTCCTAACCCTAATACAGGTTTGGTGCAAATTAATTCCGATCTGGAAATTAGTTCATTAAAAGTTATGGATATTGCCGGTAAAGAATTGATAATTCAAAAAGATCTTAATTCAAGCACTTTAAAACTTGATCTTAGCAAATTACAAAATTCGGTTTATATTTTACACCTCACTTTAAGTGATGGACGATCCAAAACACGTAAATTGATCATACAGAAATAATTGCAAACATATTTTAAAAGGGGCTTTTGGCCCCTTTTTTTGTAAATTAGCGGCACTAAAAAAAAGAATATGGAGTATCGTAGATTAGGGAATTCAGGATTGCAGGTAAGTTTACTTTCGTTTGGAAGCTGGGTAACTTTTGGGAAACAGATCGGTGATAAAACCGCTGATGAATTAATGTCGATAGCATACGATGCAGGCGTTAACTTTTTTGATAATGCAGAAATATATGCTCGTGGTCAATCAGAAAAAGTAATGGGCCATATTTTAAAGAATAAAACTTGGAGCCGCAGTTCATATACTATTTCAAGCAAAGTATTTTTTGGTTTTGAAGAAGATAAACCAAATCAAAGGGGGCTTTCGCGTAAACATATTATGGAAGGTTGTGAAGCTGCTTTAAAAAGATTGCAATTAGATTATTTGGATATGCTTTTTTGCCATCGCCCCGATAAAAATACGCCAATAGAAGAAACCGTACTGGCCATGAATACACTTATTCAACAGGGTAAAATATTGTATTGGGGTACAAGCGAATGGGCAAACGACGAAATAATGGCAGCTATTGCCGTTGCAAAAGATTATAAGCTGATTGGTCCAACTATGGAGCAACCTCAATACAATATGTTTGAGCGTACCAAATTGGAAAAAGATTATTTATTGTTGTTTAGAGATCATGGTTTGGGCACAACCATTTGGAGTCCGCTTTGTAGTGGTTTACTAACCGGAAAATACAATAACGCAAATCCAACTGATACACGTTTAAATATTGAGGGAATGGATTGGTTAAAAGAAAAAACACTGGGCGACCAAGGTAGAATTGAAAAAACCAAACAGCTCGATAAACTTGCCAAAGAACTTGGAACAAGCTTACCAAAATTGGCAATTGCTTGGTGCGCAAGAAATGTAAATGTTAGCACTGTAATTCTTGGAGCCAGCAAGCCTGAGCAATTAAAAGAAACTCTTACCTCCTTGGAACTTCTTCCAAAACTAACAGAAGATGTAATACTAAAGATCGAAAACATTTTACAGAACAAACCCGTTTTGGCTCAGTATTAATGCAAAACATATTTAAAGATCTAAAAATTGTGGAATTGGCTGGCGTTTTGGCCGGACCAAGCGTTGGTTATTTTTTTGCTGAGCTTGGCGCTAAAGTAATAAAGATAGAGAACCCAAAAACCAATGGCGATGTTACTCGAAGCTGGAAATTAAAAAATGAAAATCCTAAAAGTAATACGAGTGCGTATTTTTGGAGCGTAAATGGTTTAAAGGAATTTGTTTCTTTAGATATTTCACAAGCAAAACAATTAGAAAAACTGTATGAGTTGGTAAAAGATGCAGACATTATCATAAGCAATTACAAAAAGGGTGGTGCTGAAAAACTAAAAGTGGACTACACTACTCTTTCGAAATTAAAAAAAGATTTAATTTACGCTTCCATAAATGGTTTTGGAAACGAAAGTCCCAGAACGGCCTACGATCTTATTTTACAAGCCGAAAGTGGTTTTATGTTCATGAACGGCGAACAGAATTCTGTACCAACCAAAATGCCGGTGGCGTTAATAGATATTATTGCCGGACATCAATTAAAAGAAGCCATATTAATTTCACTTCTTAAAAAATACAAAACAAAAAAAGGAAGTCACATAAGCGTTTCGTTATTTGATAGTGCCGTGGCCTCCTTGGCAAATCAAGCCACAAATTGGTTAATTGGTGGTCATATGCCTATAGCCAGCGGTTCTTTACATCCAAATATTGCACCGTACGGAGAATTATTCATTACAAAAGACAAACAGTATATCACCTTTGCAATTGGAGGCAATAAACAATTTGAAGCACTGTGTTCAGTTATCAATTATAATTCCTTATCAAAAGATCCAAAATTCAGTAATAATCAAAACAGAATTAAAAACAGACACGAACTATATGGGATCCTAAATAATTACATCTCAAAATTTCAATTTAAAGACATTTTTAAAGCTTGCGAAGTACACGAGGTGCCAATTGGAAAAATAAGGAATATGAAAGAAGTATTTGAATTACCCGAAGCAAAAGAAATGTTAAGAGAGATTAAAGATGATAAAACAAGCAAAAAGGTTGTAAGCAGTATTGGATTTAAATTCTTAAAATAAATAGTCGTCCCTCAAAAACTCTGTAAGCCTTGTTATTATTGAGTTTGTTTAAAAATAGTGCGATAAAAATCTACCGAAAAAAGTAAAAAAGGATTA
>JAWXAS010000163.1:0-22415 GCA_034439635.1 Bacteroidota bacterium
CTAACTAGTATATACGCCGACTAAAGGTAGGCATATACACCCAATTTTGGGTGTATATGCCTACCTTTGGTCTTATTGTCAATTTATAAAAGCTAATTAAAAATTCGTTTGTAGGCCACTTCAAATTGGTGTACTACCCCTTAAACCCATTCATTTTATCCGCAAGCTTAATAGCTTCGTATAAATTGATAATGCCGGCATTTTTTCCAAGCTCTTCAAATTTTACGTAGCGGTCTTTAGCGCCTTTTTTGCTGCCTGGTTTAATTACTTTTTTGCCTTTGTAGGTTGTTATACTGCTCTTGATCAAGATCTTTTTCATTTGCTCAGGAGTTAATGCAGGATAGTATGACTTCAAAACCGCTGCTACACCAGCTGCCACAGGTGTAGCCATACTGGTTCCGCTTAAGTCTTTGTACTCATTTTCGGGTAAGGTTGAATAAATATCAACACCTGGAGCAAATAGATCAATAGACTTTTTTCCGTAATTGGTAAACCCTGCGGCTATCATCGAATCTGGTTTCCAACTCAAAGCTCCAATGGTCATCATATTGCTTGCTGTTCCTTTTCCTTCAAATTTTGTTGTTGGGTAATGTGTTACCTCGTCGATATTCAAATGATCGTTACCTGCAGCATGCATTAATAATACGCCTTTTGATTGTGCGTATTTTACAGCGGCATCTACACATTTTTTATCCCATGAATACTTTTTACCAAAACTCATGTTCAATATTTTTGCGCCATTATCAACCGCGTAAATAATTGCGTTTGCTACGTCTTTATCGCGCTCGTCTCCGTTTGGCACACAACGAACCGCCATAATTTTTACATCAGCGGCAACTCCGTCCATCCCAACTCCATTATTTCTTTTTGCTGCAATAATACCAGCTACGTGCGTTCCGTGTAAAGAATTTGGTCCTTTACAATCGGCATTTCCATAATATTTTTCGTACGAATTAGCATAATCATCGCCAACAATTGTGCGTGGATCGGCATCCGGATTCAAACCTACTTCTATCATTGGATTAATTTGTTCGCTGCCTTCCAGGCATTGTTCTTTAAAATCAGTAAACGTTCCTTTGCCTTGCTTCATCGACATCATAACGATCATCTTCACTTGTTTTGCAGGTTTTTCTTCAGGCGTATATTTTTCTAAATTCTCTAATTTGATCTCTGTAACATTTTGTTGCGCTTTAATATCGGCTTCTACTTTTACCAAACCTTCTTGCAAAAATTTAATTTGATTATACGACGATTCGTACTTAGTTCTTGTTGAAGTCATGTCTTCCTTTACTGCCACAAATAAATTGAACTCCGCTTTTTCTTCTTTTGATTTAAAATCAGCTACTGTTTTACCATCGTACTTTGGTTTCAATTTGCGGTACAAGCGTGTCATCTCCAAATTCTCAGCATCCACATTTTTACCATCCTTACCACCTAAAAAGTTCCATCCATGGATATCATCAATGTATCCGTTTTTATCGTCGTCAATTCCGTTTCCTGCAATTTCGCCCGGGTTGGTCCACATTACTTCTTTCAAATCGTCGTGTTTCCAATCCACACCACTGTCTAATACAGCAACAATTACCGGAACAGCTTTTCTTTCCTTCAATAACTCTTTATAGGTCCTTTCGGTACCTACACCATTTACCTTATCGGTAGTTGGATCAAGATTGAACCAATTATCAGGGCGTTTTTCAACTGTCGGAGTTGCTTGAGCTGTTTGGGCAGATAAAAAGCCGCTTAATAAAAGTATGGAAACTGAAATGACTATTCTTTTCATTGTATGTGGGTTAAATTTTAAATCTAAAATATATAAATTATATCAGTAATTAATACCGCTTACACTAATTAACAGACTAATTATTCATCTTACCAACCGCCTCAATAATATCATGCTTGGTGATGATATGCATATTTCCTCCCATATCACGCAGTAAAACAGCATTATTATCCTTGGTAATTAGTTTACTCACTTCTTCAATAGGCGCTTGCTCCCCTACTATTGGAAAGGCAGGTTGCATCATTGATTTTACGGTTTGCTTTTTAATATCGCTATTCTCTATCAATTTATTAAAGAGGTAATTATCATTCAATGATCCTATATAATTCCCACCTTCTACCACCGGTAATTGCGAAATATTATATTTACTTAATACCGAAAGTGCATTTCCTATAGTTTCGGCCGCATCAATAGTAAGTAATTTTTGATTCTTATGATTTGCAACCAGATCAATTGCTTTTGGCTTTGTCATTTCCAAAAAATTACGGTCGCGCATCCACTCATCATTAAACATTTTTGCCAAGTAACGCGTACCATGATCGTGAAAAATAATTACCACCACATCTCCCTTTTTGTACATGTGCTTCATTTGCATTAAACCTGCCAATGCCGATCCCGCGCTATTGCCTGCAAAAATACCTTCTTCACGAGGAATTCTGCGCGTCATAACTGCAGCGTCTTTATCCGTTACTTTTTCAAAGTGATCGATCACATTAAAATCAACATTCTGCGGTAAAAAATCTTCTCCAATTCCTTCGGTGATGTAAGGATAAATTTCATTCTTATCAAAAATGCCTGTCTCCTTATATTTTTTAAATACCGAACCATACGTATCAACGCCTAATACTTTTATGTTAGGATTTTTTTCTTTCAAATATTTTCCGGTACCACTAATGGTTCCGCCTGTTCCAACACCAACAACTAAGTGTGTAATTTTTCCGTCGGTTTGGTCCCATAATTCAGGACCAGTTTGCTCATAGTTTGCAATAGCATTACTTGGATTATCGTACTGATTTGGTTTCCACGAATTGGGAATTTCACTTACCAAACGCGACGACACAGAATAATACGAACGCGGATCTTCAGGGTCAACATCTGTTGGGCAAACAATTACTTCTGCGCCAAACGCACGAAGCGCATCTACTTTTTCTTTACTTTGTTTATCGGTCGTTGTAAAAATACATTTGTATCCTTTTATAACAGCTCCAATAGCAAGGCCCATACCTGTGTTACCACTTGTGCCTTCAATAATTGTTCCGCCCGGTTTTAAACGTCCGTCTTTTTCAGCATCCTCAATCATCTTAATAGCCATGCGGTCTTTAATAGAATTACCCGGATTAAATGTTTCTACTTTTGCATAAACATCACACGGAAGTCCTTTCACTATCCTGTTCAACTTTACAAGTGGTGTATTTCCAATGGTCTCTAAAATATTATTACACGTCTTTTTCATTTGCTTATTTCACCTCTAAGGTTGTTCTCTAATAAATTTCTTAATTTTTTTGTTGTCAATTTTTGTCCTAACAAGTACATTAATTTTGTTACAGCTGCTTCAAACGTAATGTCGGAACCGCTCACAACGCCAATACTTTTTAGTTTAGCGCTTGTTTGATACATGCCTTGCACTACGCCACCCTGTTGGCACTGCGTAACATTGTAAACAATAATTCCTTTTTTTATAGCATCTTTTAACTCTGTAATAAACCATTCTTTGGTGGTGGCATTTCCTGCACCAAATGTAAGCATGATCACCGCTTTAATTCCCGGAGTAGTTAAAACCGATGTTAGCATTTTTTTACTGATGCCCGGAAATAAATGCAATACCGCAATATCATTATTTAATTTTGCATGAACCTTTAATGCTTTTTTACCCGGAGCGCCAATGGCCATACTGTTGTAGCCAATTTTTACACCTGCCTCTGCTAAATGAGGATAATTAGGCGATTTAAATGCGTCGAAATGTTCGCTATTAAATTTGAATGTGCGATTACCTCGATACAGTTTATATTCAAAATAAATACATACTTCTGAAATTACCGGCTTGCCTGTTTTTTGACGAGCCGCTGCAATTTCAATAGACGTGATTAAATTTTCTTTTCCATCGGTACGAATTGTTCCAATTGGTAATTGTGATCCCGTAAGCACAATAGGCTTTGCTAAATTTTCGAGCATAAAACTCAAAGCGCTTGCAGTAAAACTCATAGTATCTGATCCGTGCAAGATCACAAAGCCATCGTATTTTGAATAATTTGCTTGAATGATTTGTGCCATTTCTATCCAAACTTCCGGTTGCATATCCGAAGAATCAATAGGATGTTTAAACGAAATAGAACTCAACTCCACATCAAACTTTTTAAGTTCGGGAATTTGATTGGTAAGCGCTTTAAAATTAAAAGGCTTTAACGAACCCGTGGCCACATCGTGCATCATGCCAATGGTGCCGCCGGTATAAATGAGTAATACTTTTGATCTAGGGTTTTTCATAAATAATAAAAGTCGCCGCAACGCATTGCGACGACTTTATATTGATTTCTTAGAATGGTAGATCCTCGTTATCGTCGCTTGCACTAAATACCGGGCTTGAGTTATTTTCAAAACCACCACCTTGAGTGTTTTGTGTTTTAGCCTGTGGCGTTTGACTTACGGCAGGGTTTGACGCGTTATTAAAACGCTCAATGCGCCATGCTTCTAAAGTATTAAAATACTTAATGCCTTGTGGACCATTCCACTCGCGACCACGCAAATTGAACTGAATTTTTATTTCATCTCCAATGTTGTACTGGTCAAGCATCGTACATTTGTCTTGTGTTACTTGAAAACTTACATGCTGCGGATAAGGCGTGTTTGCTTCTGTAGTTAAAACGAATTCGCGTTTTTGAAAACGATCACTCACCTTTTGAGTATCGAATTTTGCTTTTAGGGTTCCTGTTACTTCCATGTTATATTTATTTTTTATTTATTTTTATTTTTTCTTCGTCCACCGAAGCTTTAGCGTAGGTGGATTTTTATTTGGGCGCCCACAGGCTGCTACGGGCTCGCTGTTCGCTCGGCTTTTTTTGTTCGTTCCTCACAAAAAAGAGCTAAACCCTCCGCATCCCTGGCGCAGGCGGTAAAAAATCACTGTTGTCTTTTTTTACCGTATGCGTGAGGGTCCCGATAACTATCTGGAGGAGTGGAAATCTCCCGCATTTTTCATGCGGGAATTGGAACGAAAAGCCCAACCTCTACAAGCAAAATGGCTTGCAGGTAATTTTCAGAACATTTTGATTCGTAGGGGTCACGTCCAAATAATTCCCATTCAATTTAATTTCAAATAACGTAATCTCTTAACCCAAAATCTTAATTTAATAATACCAACCATGCTTCTTTTACTTTATTGATCTCCAATAACGTTTTAGCATATTCATGTTTTTCTTGTTCGCTATTAAAGTTCTTTAAAGAACTTTTATATGCCAACAACTCTTCGTTTGCCGGTAATGCTTCAACACTTCCCAACAAACCTAAGTTATTTCCGCTTAAAACCTTGCTATGTTTTATAGATTCAGGAAAAGAATCTATGCCAATACCAATGCTTGTAATAGGTTTTTGCACTTCAAACAAACTATCGCCGTGTGCTCTGCAATACCAATTATCTCCCATTCGCGAAACAAGATCAATTTTTTGAGTATCAATTTGCTTACTATCATCCAAGATATTATCTTGAATATGAATTTTTATGATCTCACAAATCACCAAATTACCTGCACCACCTTTCTCGCCCAAACTTTTTATTTCCATCACTTTACACTCTAACTGCACAGGTGATTCTTTAACACGAAATGGTTTTACAAGATCAGATTTTATAGCCGTAAAATTTGCCTTCTCAAATTCGTTAACGCCTTTAGCAAATGGGCTGCTTGCCAAGCTCATTTGCTGAACCATATCATAATTTACCATGTTAACTACCACTTCCGGAACTTCCATCACATTGTCTAAAGTATCTTTTGTGGCACCTGTTCGTCCACTTCGGGCGGGCGAAAAAACCAAAACAGGAGGATTGCTCGAAAAAATATTAAAAAAACTAAACGGTGCTAAATTAGGTTTGCCGTCTTTACTCATAGTGCTGGCAAAACAAATAGGACGCGGAGCTATGGCATTCTGCAAATATTTTTGAAGAACCTGTATGGTGAGTTCCTTAGGGTCGAGCGTTAACATCGTATAAAAATACTAATAAACAGTGGTAATTTTGATCGGTGTTGAAAAGTGATGAAATTTAGCTCAAAGATAAGCTCCTAAAGGGTTTCAGGGCATTAGAAAAGCTCTTTTTTAAGCTTTTTTAGATAATTAGGTAACAGGCGCAAATGACTCCCGTACCAGCTAAACATTTCTCCATCTACCAGTACAAATTGGCAATTTTTTACGGCGCCCTTCAGTTCTTGCAAATGTTTTTGATCAAACGGGAAAGGCTCACTGGATAAAAAGCAATAGTCGGCACCTTTCAGATCTTCCATGGTAACCTCAGGATACCGTTTTTTATCCTCAAAATGATTAATGATACCGCATTCCTTCATAATAGAATTGATAAATGTATCATCGGCGGCAACCATATAAGGTGTGTTCCAAATAAAATAAGCTACTCTTTTTCTTTCAAATAAATTACTTATTTCCTTAAGGCTTTCAATATTCTGTGTTACCATTACTTCGCTTTCGGTTTTCTTTCCACAAATTTCTCCCAATTTCAACATCATGTCAAAAGCATCGTCGATGGTATTTACATCACTCATCCACACAGGGAAATATTCTTTTAACTCTTCAATTTGCTCTTTTACATTTTCCTCTTTATTTCCAATGATCAAATCGGGCTTTAAACTTTTTATCTTTTCAAGATCCAATTGTTTTGTTCCGCCAACTCTTGCAACACATTCAAACATTTGCGTTGGATGGATGCAAAATTTGGAAATGCCTATCATTTCATTTTGCAAGCCAAGGTCCCACAAATACTCACTTTGCGAAGGGATGAGTGAAATTATGCGTTTTGGCGTAGCATTTAATTGTATGGTTTGATGTAATTGATCTAAGTATAACACAGCACAAATTTATTAAAAAAACGTGACTTAATTTTAGCATATTTGCAGCAGTTTGAACAAAGCTAATTTAGGACATATTGCATTACTGGTAGCGCAAGTAATTTACGCAATGAATTATTCTATTGCCAAAGACCTGATGCCAACCTATATGCAGCCTTTTGCTTTAGTTTTTATGCGAATCATTGGGGCAGGAATTTTGTTTTGGATCCTGAGTATCTTCACAAAAAACGAGAAGGTTGAAAAAGAGGATATGAAGAAATTTCTTTGGCTCACCATTTTTGGAGTTGTAGTAAATCAAGTTTTTTTTATTTGGGGATTAAGCTTAACAAAACCAATCAACTCGGCCATCATCATGATCTCAAATCCTATCATGGTATTTATTTTTACACTTATTGTTTTTAAAGATCGCGTAACGATTCCAAAAGTGAGCGGTTTGCTTTTGGCGATTACAGGTGCTTATATTATTTTGCGGTACAGAGGCAATTTTGAATTGGGCAGTGAAACCATGATGGGTGATCTTTTAACCCTTATCAACTCTGCCTCTTGGGCCATTTTTGTAGTGTTTAGTAAACCGTTATACAACAAATACAGTACAGTAACTGTAATGAAATGGATGTTCCTCATTGGAAGTATTTACATTTTACCAATTGGAGGTTATGATATGTTGCACACCAATTGGGCTGCATTTGATAGCCACGCAATTTTTGCAACAGCTTTTGTGGTAGTAGCCACAACGTTTTTAGCCTATTTACTTAATATTTATGGATTGCAGCAATTGAGTCCAAATGTAGTGAGTATGTACATTTACCTGCAGCCTTTTTTAGCGTCGTTATTTGCTATATCTTTAGGCAAAGATAAACTCGACCTTACAAAAGTGTTGGCAGGCTCGTTTATTATTGTAGGATTGTATTTAGTAACATTGAAACCAAAAATAGAGAAATGATCAAATCAATGACAGGCTTTGGAAAGTTTACCAAAGAATTTAAGGATAAAACAATTACTGTTGAAGTGCGCTCACTTAATAGCAAGGGTGCTGATATAAGCTTACGTTTATCGTCGATGTTTAGAGCTTATGAATTAGATCTGAGAAACGAACTTACAAAGCAATTAGAGCGTGGAAAAATTGATCTGAGCGTTTTTGTAGAAAGTAAAGCAGAAGATACACCCATTGAAATTAATATTCCATTAGCGAAAGCGTATCATACCAAATTTAAAGAACTGGCAACGGCACTTGGCGAAAACAATGCTGATCTTTTAAAAGAGGTAATTAAAATGCCCGATGTGATGAAGAATGAACGCAAAGAAGCGGATGAGAATGTGTGGAAAGAGATCATGGGTTGCATTAACGAAGCCATAAAAGAACTTAATAAATTCAGAGACCAAGAAGGAAAGTCAATCGAAGCAGATTTTAAAACGCGCTTAGGCGTTATTTCAGATTCGTTGACCAAGATCTTAGAATTAGATAAAAATCGTTTAACGAAAATAAAAGAACGCATTAAAAATAATTTGGCCGACGTGATTGGAATGGATAAGATCGATTCGAACCGCTTTGAACAAGAGTTGATCTACTATATTGAGAAATTGGATATAAACGAAGAGAAAGTGCGATTAAAACAACATTTAGATTATTTTTTATCTACCATGAAAGAAAATTCAATTGGCAGGAAATTAAATTTTATTACGCAAGAAATAGGTCGAGAGATAAATACTATAGGCTCAAAGGCTAATGACGCTGATATGCAAAAACTTGTAGTATTAATGAAAGATGAATTAGAAAAATTAAAAGAGCAAAGCAGTAATGTTTTGTAATTAATTTTAAAAGCATACCTTAACCTTAATAATTTAAATTTATAACCATGACAACAAAAATGATCGCAACAATGCTTATTACATTTTCGGTAATGTTAAGCCATGCACAAAATTTTTCTCTACAAGCAAAATCAGGAGATGTGGAATTAGACGCGAGCTTAAATGATATTAATATCAAAGCAAAAACCGATATAACGCTTTTCAAAAAAGATCTTTCACTTGAGTTCAATATTGGCGAGCCAAAAATTGATAACCTTATTGTAGAGATGAAAATGTCGCCCGCAGATGCATATATGACCTTGCAAATTGCCAATATGACCAAAAAAGAACCGGAAGTAGTTGCAAAATCGTATACCATAAATAAAGATAAAGGCTGGGGAGTTATTGCAAAAGAAATGGGCATTAAACCGGGTTCGCCGGAATTTCACGCTTTAAAAGGAAAAGCAAAAGGAAAAAAAGACAAGGGTAATAAAGGCGAAAGTGGAAATGGCAATGGTAAAGGAAACGGTAAAGGCAAGAAAAAGTAAATTTTTCAATTTATAAAAACAATTATTCTTTACCCGCTGTAACCCCCATCGCCGCGTGAGGGATAGAGCAATTGTTTGAGCTCCTTTTTTATCTCTTGCGAATGAAAATTTTTAGGGTGTCAGATAAAAAAGAGCGAGTTGCGAAAGCCCGACCCCATGAAGTGAAAAACTTCCAAAGTGTGTGCGGTTTTTCTACTTCCTGGGGGCACGCCCAAATAAATATATAACCTAAAAGCCCTCAAATCTTTTATTGAACCAAAAAACAAAATATTTAGTTGTTATTGCAGGCCCTACTGCAGTTGGTAAAACCAAACTTGGCATCGAACTTGCCAAGCATTATAATAGCATCGTTATCTCTGCCGATTCTCGTCAGTTTTATAAAGAACTAACTATTGGAACTGCTAAACCCAGTGAAAGCGAATTATCAGAAGTAAAACACCATTTTATTAATAACAAAAATATTACCGAACTTTTTGGCGCCGGACATTTTGAAAAAGAAGCCATACCCCTACTCGATGGCTTATTTAAAGAACATCAATTGGTTTTTGTGGTTGGTGGATCGGGATTATACATTGATGCTTTGTTGAATGGAGTTGACGAATTTGAAGATGTTCCAATAGAAGTTCGCGAAAAATTAAATGCTGAGCTCAACGAAAAAGGAATTGAGCCTTTGCAAAACGAATTAAAAGAAAAAGACCCTGCTTATGCCGCAAAAGTTGATATACATAATTCTCAGCGCGTCATAAGAGCTTTAGAAGTATGCAGGCATAGCGGAAAACCTTATTCATCCTTTCTCAAAAAAAATCAAACAGAAAGAAATTTCACACCCATTAAATTGTTTATCAATACCGATCGCGAACAACTTTACCAAAAAATAAATTTGCGAGTGGACAATATGATGAAACAAGGATTGCTAAATGAAGTAAAAAAATTAACGACGTTTAAAAATGTAAATGCACTAAAAACCGTTGGGTATAAAGAGTTGTTCGATCACTTAGAAGGTGCTTGCACATTGGAAGAAGCCATAGTTAAAATAAAACAGCATACGCGTAATTATGCCAAACGCCAGATTACGTGGTTTAAAAATCCTGCTTACCCTGCCTACCGAACAGGCAAGCAGAATGAGTGGGAAAATTTTGAGCCCAACGATCTAGAAAAAATAAAAGCCTTTTTAGATATTATTATTTCGAATTAGTTGGTGGCGTAGCTTTTGGTATAAGCGCCGCGATCAAAATACCTAAGAATAGAAAAAATAATATCAAACAAATTGCTACTAAAGGTCCTGCTCCGGTGCCGATCCAAGAAGCAAGTGCTGCAAACACTAAAGCAAACACTAAAGCAACTGCTAAATACATACACACCACCGTAATCGGCATCCATCTACCTTTATATTTATCTGGTTCGCGCTTAAATTGAAATAAAGAGATATATGCCATTACCAAAGGTGCAATGGATAAAATAACTAACAATATGGATATCGAGGCGCTTGAAAGTACAACAGATGTAGCACCTCTGCTCAAAATAATACCTAGAATATTTAAAAGCAAACTTGCTAAGCCTAATGGATTAATTTTACGCGGCATTTCTGGCTTAGGGTTTCTAATTTGTTCCGGCTGTTTATAAACAGGCGCTTGCATAACCACTTCTCTTGTACCATTTGCATATTTGATCAATGCAACTCTTGATTTGCTAATACTATACGTTGGGCCATTTAAATTATCACAACGTTTGTATTTGATGTTCTTCTCATCAATTTCGAGGATCTTAACCGATAATTCATCCGCATTTTGAAGTAAAAGCACATCACCACACGTATCTTTATCTAAAATAAGTATTGGTTTTCTTATAAAATGATTTATATCACTTTCTCTGCTAACTAAAATAACAGCCTCTTTATTTAACGTTTCATTTGTGAGAGAAGGTTTCTCGCTTTTTACAATCTCCTGCTTTTTAGTTTCGTGCGAATGCTTATTATTCCATACTATGTGATAGCCTTTGCGGTAAACCCGTTTTTCGACGCTACAAGAAGTAACTATAAATAGCGCGATCGAAAGGATCCATACTATTTGAGAAAGTCTTTTCATTTTTACAAAGTTAATCAAATACACGAAAGAATTAAGAACCTTTGTAAACTAAACCCAAAGCGGGTTTTGAGGGTGTTTGATATAAATTTGCAGTTTTTGTAAATAATACTTATGTTTAATACTGATTATCAATTGCCATGAAAATAAAAACAAATACGGTACAGGATATTTTTATTCAAAAATTAAAGGAAACCCTGCCGCCCTCTATTGGAATTGCAGAAGAAATAGCTGAATTACTTGGCATAAGTATTGATAGTGCTTATCGCCGCATTAGAGGTGAAACCGACATTAGTATTAACGAGATTTATACCATCACTAAAAAACATGGTATTTCCTTAGATAATATTTTTTCTAACTTGGGCGATACGGTAACCTTTACCTACACAAAACTTACAGATAGTGAAGTAAATTTTGAAAATTATCTCAAACGCCTTTATGGCCATACAAAAGCCCTCAACTCATTTGTTGATCGCAAATTATTTTATGTAGCCGAAGAACTTCCTATCTTCTATTCGTTTTTTGATAAACAATTAACCGAATTTAAATTATTTTACTGGCAACGTAGTGTTCTTAATATTCCGCAACGTCAAAGTCAGAAATTTGAATTTGGTATTATGGATCCAAAATTAGTTGAGTTGGCGCATAATTGCTATTTGGAATATAAAAAAGTTCCTTCGGTTGAAATTTGGACCGAAAAAACAATTTTTACCGTTACAAAACAGCTTGAATTCTATTTAGAAAGCGGCGTATTTGCAGATAAGAAAGATGCACTTACACTTATTCAAAAAGTAAGAGAGCTCTCTGCTATGCTATCGCAAAATGCCGAAGATAGCCGTAAATTGAAAAGTGATACTGGCGAAACTTATCAATTGTATAGCAGTGATGTGGTATTAGGTACAAACTGTATCTTTTTAAAAACCGGTGATGTAAGTCATGCTTATATCAGCTTTAATACCATGAATTCGTTGAACACAAGCAATAATGAATTTTGTGAAGAAACCGAACATTGGGTAAAGAACATCATTAAGAAAAGCACATTAATAAGTGGCGTTGCCGAAAAACAGCGTTATCAATTCTTTAGCAAACTTAATACTGCTATCGACAATTGCGAAAAACGATTGAATTCATTCTGATCTACTAATTTATAAATGAGTAAGTGGTTCTCTTTTATCGACGATTACCGGAACATTGAAAAGCCCATTTTCAATGTGATCATTTCCGAGTTTTTTATTCAAATGGTAAATGCCACATTTATGTTGGTATTGCCTTTGTACATGTCGCGCATGAATTATACTAACGAACAGATCGCTCTCTTTCTAACGTTTCGTTTTATTGGCGTATTTCTTTTGGCTTTGCCCATTGGAAAATTTATTAAGGGGAAAAAACTATATCCCTTCTTTTATATTTCTGCCATTGGAGTTCCTTTATTTGGTTTAGCAAGTGTTGCCGCCATTCACTTCAAAATTGATGCATTAATTTACATAACTCTTTTTTTATGGGGCTCTATGTTCACATTCATGCAGATCCCTGTTTCTCCTTTTATATTGAGAAATTCTACCAAAGCAAATCATACGCCAGCTATTGCTTTAAGTTATAGCACATGGAGTTTTGGCGGCATTGTTAGCGGTGTTATTACCGCTATTTTATGTTATTTAAACAAAGATCTGTTCAATGAACAAAATATACTCATCATTTTTTCTGGTCTTGGTTTTATTGGCCTTTTCTTTCTCATCAAAAACCCAATGAAAGAATTGGTTGAAGAGCGTTCGATCACGCACGATCATCATCACAAACACAATATCGATTGGCATTTGATCATTAAAGCACTTATTCCTACACTTATTATTGCTACAGGTGCAGGATTAACCATTCCCTTTATTAGTTTGTTCTTTGAAAATGTGCATCACATAAGTACCGGCGAGTTTTCTACGTATAGTGCCGTTGCCTCTTTGCTAGTTGCCTATGCGGCGTTAATGGTTCCGAAAATAAAAAAGTATGTTGGCTACAAAATTGCAATTCCAACTACGCAATCTTTAGCGGTTATATCGCTCATTGCATTGGCCACTACTGAACTATATTCGCAATACAGCATTGCTTTGTACATTGCTATTGCTTGCTACTTATTACGGCAGCCTTTAATGAATATGGCGGGTCCAATGACGACTGAATTGGTTTTAAATTATGTAGGAAAGAACAACCGCGAGATCACAAGCGCCCTTACTTCGGCTATTTGGAGCGGAAGTTGGGTATTAAGTGGGCTAATGGTAAATATTCTTTTTAGATTTGGCTTTCAGTTCGTAAATATTTTTTTAATTACATCGGCTTTATACGCCCTGGGTGTTATGATGTATTACGTGCTGATTGTTGATTATGTAAAGCGCGAACAAAAAGGACTGATTGAGAACTAAATTTATATATATACTTTGCTTTCTGGCTAACGTTATAATAGCCCAGCAACAAAATTTTCAATTAGAAAAGGGAAATTGCATTATATTTAAACAACACGTTTATGCGTTTGGATTTAAAAGTAATTCTTTTGTGATCTATAAACTCAAATCAAATTTGCAATTAATAGACAGCATTTATTACAACCTCGATAGAACAAAAACCGCCAATTACTTAAGTGTTGATTGCGATACCTTGCACGAGACTTTGAATTTTCACTTGCAAAAAAAGGATAAACAAAACCTTACCTTGCTTCGCTTTGATCAAAAATTTAAATTAGTAAATGAATTCAAAAATGCAGAAGTTACAAAACTCGATCCATTTGCTACTTTTGATCATCAAAAATTTGTGTATAAAAAAATTGTGTACGCTGTAAAAACTGCCATGGATACGTCGGGTAAGCAATACTATCTTTCAAAATACGAATTGCAAAATTCAAATGATAAAGCATTTGACTATAAATTTAAATGGCAGTTTAACTTTGAGAAACAGCATATTAAAAATGTAAGGGTTTTTTATGCAGATACAATTAAAGTATTGGCCTTTGTGCATGTAAATAATGGTGAGCGTAAAGGACAGTGGGTTTTAAAGATCAATGCTGCAACGGGTTTCATTATAAAAGCAAAAAAAATAAGTACAAACGCTAATTTAAATTACAGATACAGCAATCATTTTGTAGACAGCGTAAGCAAAAACATATTTGTTTTGGGGCAACTCACCGTTGGCGAACAATTATCAAGCGCAACGCCTACCCTTTTTATCTTGCAATTCGATAGCATGCTTTCTCTTAATAGCACAAAGCAATTGATCCAGCGCATCACACCTTCCAATCCAACAGCAAAAGGGCCAACCGGCTTTGTTTTTCAAATCAGTGAAGTAAAAAAGAAGTCGCCCGATAATTATCAATATCAAATAGACTTTTACAAAAATAATATCATCGACTATAAATACAGTAATACATCGTTGCAAGGCTTTGCTTTTGCCGACGATGCCATTGAAACGGAGCCGGTAATTATCAAAGAGTTTGCTGAAATAGAAAATTATTTTTTCACTCCCGATAAAAAAGACCTGAACGGAAAATTATTTGCCGATACGGCTAAGAGTGCCGATCGTTTATTTTACAATCAACCTGTTTTTAAAGTTAAGCAAGCGTTTAAATTGAACAGTGATGAATTCCCCGTTTGGATCTTAAAAAAGATAGATGCCAAAAGCGGAACAATTAATTACAGCACACTAAAGCCCGGGATAAAAACCTACGAGTTAAAAGCGATCAGCGCTAATCAAAAAGAAGAATATCCCGGAATATTGTTGTTTGGAAAGAGCGATTACGTTTTGTTTTATACGAAGGCTTCAAATGTATTGTATCTTGAAATTGGTAATTGGTAATTAACTCAGACTTCAAAAGCATTTTCCGTTCCGTCTTTTTTTTAATTCCATCGCCCGCGTGAGGGATGGAGCCTTTGTTTGAGCTCCTTTTTTATCTCTTGCAGCTGACGTTTTTTGGAGAATGAGATAAAAAAGAGCGAGTGGCGAGAGCCCGACCCCTACAAGCAAAATGCTTTCCGTAAAATTTCCTGAGCATTTTGATTCGTAGGGGGCATGCCCAAATTATTCAAAACATGCTCCAATTATCGATAGTGACCTCATTCCTCACTCGTAATTCATAACTCATCAATCTCCCGCAAGCTCCGCTGCTTCTTTGCCAACCAAACTCCCTATAGCAACTCCCATACCGCCCATTCGTACAGCCGCAATCACATTTTTAGAAACATGCTTAATGATAGGTTTCTTTTCGCTCCCAACACCCATAATTCCTGCCCAACGTTGATCAATCTCAAATGGTGTGTTTGGAAGTATCATGTGCTTTAACTTTTTTTCAAGGTCTTTTTGAATTTGCGAAGTGATTTTAAAATCGGTACTTGTTTCGCCTTTGATATCTAAATTTCGAGCACCGCCAAATAAAAGTCGGTTATTGATGTTCCTGAAATAATAATAGCCTTGTTGATAATGAAAGCTTCCTTTTATCTTTAATCCTTTAATAGGTTTGGTAATTAAAACTTGTGCTCGAGCAGGATTTACGTCTTTTATGTTCAATAATTGTTTGGCAAAACCATTAATGGCCACCACCACTTTTAAAGCGCTAAATTCGGCAATATTAGTTTCAATAATTGCCTTCGAACCAGTATCAAAAATGTTAGTAACTGTGATGCCATTGAGTATGGTGATATTGTTTTTTCTAACCAAGTTCATAAGGCTCTCCATCATTTTACCGGTATCAATTTGTCCCTCACAGCGATTTAAAATGAGTCCTTTTGCGTTCTTAAATCCAAAGGTTTTTATTTTTGAGCTGGTTAGGGCATAACAATTCCTTTCACCTATCACCTTGCGCATTTTCTCATTCATGGCAGGTATTTTATCAACGCACTTCTCTAATTCATTGGGATCATCAAACAACTCATACCCTCCAAAAGCTCTATAGTCAATAGCCTTATCGCCAAGGGTTTTACGTAAAATTTCTAAACCTTTAGTTCGCATGCATACCGTTTCCCACACTTGCTTTTCGGGAATTGTCTTCATATCCTGCAATAATTCGGTTAAACTACCAAAACAAGCAAAACCAGCGTTTTTTGTGCTGGCTCCAAATGGCAAAACGCCTCTTTCTAAAACGGTAACTTTAGCTGTAGGATTTTGTTTTTTATAGTTCAATGCGGTAAAAAGACCAACGATTCCGCTTCCTATTACGACGAGGTTTTGTAAACCTAAGTAGCGATCAGTTTCCCAATAACTGATGTTAACATTTGTTTTATTTTTGCTTGCTTTTATGGTTCGCATTTTGCTGGAATTTCGTAAATTTAGGTCTTATAACTCTTATGCACAACACCTTTCGGGGGTATATTCGTATTTTGTCCATTTGTGTCCTCTTAACGGCGTCGGTAAACTCTTTTGCTCAAGAAAAAGCGGTTCGTTTTAATACTAAAATTGAAAAAGGAGGAAATGGTTGTGGCGGTGCTAATCTTACCATAACTCAAAACGGAAAGCCTTTTCAAACCATAGTAACTAATGATGACGGAAAGGTAAAGATCGATCTTCCGTACGGATATAATTATTTGATCGTTGTAAGTAAGGTTCAAATGTGTACCAAAAAATTTGAGATCTCAACTGTTGGTGTTCCTGTAGATGGTAATCCGCAAGTATTTTCTATAGAAGCTATCACACTTTTTGAATTACAAAAAGGAATTGATTATTCGGTTTTAAATAAAACATTGGTAAAAGCGGCATATGATCAAAAAAGTAACAGTATAGATTACGACGAGAATTACATTAATCAAATGCTTGGTGAGTTAGATAAGCTCAAGCAATTAGAGGCGGAAGCAGTTGCAAAAGCAAAAGAAGCAGAAGCTAATTACAAAGGTGCCATTGCTGCAGGTGATAAATCATTTCAAAAGAAAGAATGGCAATCATCTATTTCTAGTTATCAGCAAGCCTCTTTATTAAAACCAACTGAGAATTATCCAAAAGATCAAATTGCGCAGATAAATAAAATTATGGCCGAAGCCGATGCAAAAACCAAAGCGGATGCTGATGCAAAAGCAAAAGCAGATGCCGAAGCCGCTGCCAAGAAAAAAGCAGATGCAGATGCTGCTGCTGCAAAAGCCGCCGCTGAAGCAAAAGCTAAAGCAGATGCCGATGCTGCTGCCAAAGCAAAAGCAGATGCTGATGCCGCTGCCAAAGCAAAAGCAGATGCTGATGCCGCCGCCAAAGCCAAAGCAGATGCAGATGCTGCTGCTGCAAAAGCAAAAGCGAATGCAGACGCCAAAGCAAAAGCCGATGCAGACGCCAAAGCAAAAGCTGATGCAGATGCCGCTGCAAAAGCAAAAGCAGATGCTGATGCTGCTGCTGCAAAAGCAAAAGCTGAAGCAGATGCTAAAGCAAAAGCTGATGCAGATGCCGCTGCAAAAAAGAAATTAGAAGATGCTGCAGCCAAAGCAAAAGCAGATGCCGAAGCTGCCGCCAAAGCGAAAGCTGATGCAGATGCCGCTGCCAAAGCGAAAGTAGATGCAGACGCTGCTGCTGCAAAAGCAAAAGCTGAAGCAGATGCTAAAGCAAAGTCGGATGCAGACTATGCCGCCAAGAAAAAAGCAGAAGAAGATGCTGCAAATGCTAAAACATCAGCGGAGGCAGCTGCAAAAGCAAAAGCTGATGCAGAGGCCGCAACAAAAGCCAAAGCAGATGCGGATGCTAAAGCAAAACTAGATGCTGCCGCTAAAGCAAAATTGGATGCCGAAGCTGCCGCTAAAGCTAAAGCAGATGCCGAAGCCGCTGCAAAAGCAAAAGCTGCTGCAGATGCCGCCGCAAAATTAGATGCTGCCGCTAAAGCAAAATTGGATGCCGAAGCTGCCGCTAAAGCTAAAGCAGATGCTGCAGCGCAAACAAAAGCAGATGCGGAAGCTAAAACTAAGGCAGAAGCCGACGCAAAAGCAAAAGCTTCTTTAGATGCTGCAGCTAAAAAGAAAGCCGAAGAAGAAGCCATCGCAAAATATAAAGCTGTTGTATTACAAGCGGATAAAAATTTTAATGCGCGCGAATATGGTGTGGCAAAAACATTATACAATGATGCAAGCATCATGCGCTCCGATGAACCGTACCCGAAAAATAAATTAAAAGAAATTGAAGAGATCGAAAAGAAAAAAGAGATCGCTGATAAAAATAAAAACAATGTTCTTCCAACTCTAGGTACAAAAACTACGGCAGTTACACCAACAGTTACTACTGATGCAGATGCTAAATACAAAGAGGCTATTAAAGTGGCCGACAGTTATTTTAACCAAAAAAAATACCACGATGCCAGAAAATATTACGAGAATGCTCTTGTTGAAAAAGGTGGCGATGCATATGCCAAAGTGCGTTTGGTAGAGTGCGAAAAACTCATCAACTCTGATAATAGTCCGGAAATAAACGCCAGAAAAAAAGAACTCCTTGCCAAATACAAATCCGGCGTAACCGAAGAAACACTTACCGGTAATGGTGTGGTTATTTTGCAACGCGTGGTGGTAAAAGAAAAAGATGTGTGGGTGTACCAGAAAAAAATGTTCAGCTGGGGCGGCACTTCTTTCTTCCGCGATCAAACACCAATTACCGAAAGTATTTTTGAGCAAGAAACCAAATAGATCTTATGCAAACCCTTAGTAAAGAGATCTCGGAAGATATTCGCTGCTGTGTTTGCGGTAACAACGAACCAACAAAATTCAAACTAATTTATCGCCGTGAAAATTTTGACGTTACCGAATGTAATACATGCGGATTTTATTTTATTCCACCCTACTACCGAAAAAAAATAGAATACCAACAGTACAAAAACGAAGCTGTTACTCAAGCCATACGCTCAGGTAATAATTGGGTAAAAATTCAGCGGCACAAACTTCGTTTCAAACTCATACAAAAATATCAACGTGGCGGCTCTTTATTTGACCTTGGCGCGGGTTGGGGACATTTTATGTTAGCAGGTAACGAACTAGGTTATCAAACCTATGGCATTGAAATTTCGGAGCAACCGTATTTGTATTGCAAAAACGATCTAAAACTGAATGTTGATCATGTGGACTTTTTTAAAATGGATGAGAATAAAAAATTCGACGTTATCACCATGTGGGATGTTTTAGAACATATTGATAAAGCCGATGATTTTATTGATAAATGTGCTAAATTAAATAAACCCGGATCGTATTTGGTGTTGCAGGTGCCTCAAATTGATAGTTATTTTGCAAAAAGACATAAAGACAAATGGAAAATGATGGGCCTTGATCATGTAAATTATTTTAGCAAAAAAACCATTACGCAATTACTTTCGGCACATGGCTACCAAGTTCAAACGATCAAGTCATCCTTCGAGTTAAAGCTTTTTATTATGTACACTATTTTACCTCTTCTTAAACGATTAAAGTCCAAAAAAAAAATCACTCAGCGTGAAGCAAATTATTCCATCAACCAAGCCGAACGTCAGCAATACTTCAACAAATTTACCAGCAGGCCCATGTGGCAGCTTAAGATATTCGTGTTTTTCCACAATATCCTCTATAATTTGCTCTCCTTTTTAAATATTGGCGAAGAAATGATAGTAGTTGCAAAAAAAGTTGCATAATTTTATGGAAAATGAGACGGTAACGAATCTCAATTAAAAAATAAACTAGAGTCATGAAAAAATTAGTATTAAGTATTTGCATTTTATGTGCATTTACAACATTTAGCCAAAAACAAGCCGATGTAAATTTAGAATTACACGACGGTAATATTATTAAAGGAACCGCAAGTTTTAATGATATCGATCTAACAACAGCCTATGGAAAATTAGTGATCCCTGTAAGCAAAGTTGGAAATATTAAAATTGGGTATGGCAAAGATAAATCAGCATCTGATAAAGCAATATCGTACATTAAATTATTGAATGGTAGCAATAACGACGAAGTAAGAAAAAGCGCTTATGCAGATCTTGTAAAAATGGGATTAAAAGCACTTTCTGCTTTAGAAGATCATTATGCTGATCCAAAAAATATTGTAGAATCGGAATATACCGGCGATTTTACCATTGATAATGCCTACGAAGAAATTAAAACAAATAATAATATTACCGAAAGCAGCACTGCAGAAGATGTAGTTACCATCGATAACGCTTACACTATGGGAGGAACCTACAATTTTACCAAGTTGGACGTAAAAACAGAATACGGTACACTTAACATCCCTAAAGAAAAAATCAAATCGATCGACATCTTTGTTTCAAGCGGAACAGGTGGCGAACAATTATTTAAATTGATGGGGAATAAAAATATCAGTGGTAATCAAAATGGTGGATGGTATAAAACAGGTATTACTTTAAAAGCGGGACAAAAATTCTCTATGAGTGCAAGCGGCGAAATTACCCTTTCAAGTTTAAGTAATGCGGTTTACAAACCCGACGGCAGCACCAAAGCTTCGGGAGCAACTGATTATACCGGCGGCGATTATGAAGGAGGTTCATCAACCTACGCAACCTACGGCATGTTGGTTTATAAAATCGGAGAAAGCTCTTACGATAATTTAAAAGCAGGCGCAAAATTTAGCGGTACAGCTAAAACAAGCGGAATGCTTTATCTCTCGGTGTATGAAACCGTATTTAACGCAAACAACAAAGGAACTTATAACGTTAAGGTAACAGTTAACAAATAATATTCCAATAGCTATTGGCGCCCTCTCGTTCAAGAGAGTTTAGGTAGCTTATACTCCAACTTTCCCCGAAAGCCGCGCAAGGGATGGAGCCTTTGTTTGAGCTCCTTTTTAATCTGGAGCGTTTTCCTGAAATTCCTTAAAAACGCTCCAGATTAAAAAGAGCGAGTGGCGAGAGCCCAGCCGCGAGCATTGATAATGGCGTGGAGCGAGCGGGGCGCCCAAATAAATTGAAAAATAACACAACCACCTTTTTTACTTTATAAGCTTCGCAATTAATTAATTTTTATTAATTTTAATACATGAGTGAACAAGCCTTAGAAAAAAATGCCGACATGGCCAATACAGTTAAATGTTCTAACTGTTCGGCCAATCTTAAATTTAAACCCGGTACAAAAAGTTTGGTGTGCGAATATTGCCAAACTAAAAACGAAATCTCCTCCACTCCATCCGAAGTAGTAGAGAATGATTACCATAGTTTTTTGAGGAGTAATACCGGCAAGGCTCAGGAACAACAGATCTCCGTTTGTAAGTGTACTAATTGCGGTGCTTCCACTACCCTACCACCTAATGTTACTGCGAGCGCTTGCCCTTATTGCGATACACCTTTAGTGGTGCAAAACGCAGCAACCTGCAGCATCGTAAAACCAAAATATTTATTGGCGTTTCATATAAATAGGAACGCAGCAAAAGAAAAATTTATTTCCTGGGTTGGTGGTTTATGGTTTGCGCCAAATAAATTAAAAGATTACGCTGCACACAGCGCAGAAAAATTAAACGGCGTTTATATGCCTTACTGGACCTACGATTCGGATACAACCACAGGTTATACCGGAATGCGTGGCGACCATTATTACGTGACTGAAAGTTACAGAGATGCCAATGGAAAAACACAAACTCGACAAGTTAGACATACACGATGGAGTTCGGCAAGCGGAACAGTAAGAAAAGACTTTAATGATGTATTGGTTTGTGCTTCGCACTCATTACCTCCCAAACTCACAAAAGAATTAGAACCTTGGGACCTTCACGAACTTGTAGAGCATGATGATCGTTATTTAGCAGGGTTTTTAACCGAGAGTTATCAAATAAATATTGAGCAAGGATTTGAAAGCGCCAAAGAAGTTATGTTAGATGGCATTCGCTACGAAGTAAGGCGCGATATTGGTGGTGATGAACAACAAATAATTAGTTTGAATGCCGATTATAATAATATCACCTTTAAACATATTTTATTGCCACTTTGGATAAGCGCTTATAAATACAATGAAAAAACCTATCGCTTTACGGTTAATGCGCGCAGTGGTGAGGTTCAAGGCGAACGGCCTTACAGTGCTTGGAAAATCTTCTTTTTGGTGGCAAGTATCATTGCAGTAATTGCTACGGTAATTATTGTTGGTCAGAATAATTAGTCGTCCCTCAAAAACTCTGTAAGCCTTGTTATTATTGAGTTTGTTTAAAAATAGTGCGATAAAAATCTACCGAAAAAAGTAAAAAAGGATTA
>JAWXAS010000164.1:0-11175 GCA_034439635.1 Bacteroidota bacterium
GTTAAACGAATGGCTTCTACCAAGGTGGTTGTTTTTCCTGTTCCTGGAGGACCATGAACTACACCAAAATCTCTTACATTCAAAATAAACTCAACAGCTTTGTTTTGAGATGGATTTAAATGCGTAATGGGATTCGTTAGTTTATTTTTTGTAAATGATGCTTCTTGCTTTCCTTCAAAAATTTCTCTTAGTTCCTCTACTCTACTATTTCGCGCATTGATAACAATATCTAAGGCCTTTTCCATTTCCTTATAAGAGTTCTCATCAAATTGTGCATTGATGCCTAATTTACCATCATACGCCCAATCGGGTAATTCATCATAAGGAAAAATGATCTTTATAACGTTTTTATGAATAGCTTTAATTACACCAGATAGTTCATTTCCTTCGTTGTTGGCATTAGAAAAAAGACTTATACTTTTACCCACCGAAAATTGATGAGGCATGTTTATATGCGCCGTTCGTTCAATATCCACCTGTAAAAGATCGCCATACCCCAACTCAGTTTCATTTATTTTGATAGGGTACCATGTGAGACCATTCTTACGACGCGTTTCAACGCTTGCTTTTAAAAATTGCTCTTTATACAATTTATAATCTTCGTCGCGCTCAATTTGAAGGAGGTATTTTAAACGTGAAAGGCGATCAGTAGATGCAGAACTCATTTTTTTAATTCTGCTCTAAGTTGCGAACTTGTTTTTCTAGATCCGTCATGGCTGTAGCCGGGAGGACCAAATACATAAAGAAATTTATCTTTTACAGAACATTTCTTTCTAAGGTCTTTAAAAATACTTGCCCATTCGTGAAACACCATAGTGCCGGGATTATAGGTTTTTATGTTGGTTGTTAATCCGTACTTAATTGGCTCGTTTTCTTCTTCTTTTTGAAATGTTCCAAATAGTTTATCCCATAGGATAAGCACCATGCCCATATTCTTATCCAAATAAATAGCGTTGCTTGCATGATGCACTCTGTGATGCGATGGTGTTACCAAAATGTATTCTAAAAATCCTAATTTGCCAATGGTTTGGGTATGAGATAAAACTCCAAAGATCTGTGTTGCACTGTAAATAAACATGATGTCAATTCCTTTGAATCCTAAAAAACTTAGAGGAATAAAATAAATAAAACGATACATTGGTTGAAATACCGACGAACGAAAACCAACAGTAAGATTAAATTCTTCGCTGCTATGGTGAGTAACATGTACCGCCCAAAATAAACGGGAATAATGATCAACACGATGCAACCAATAATACATAAAGTCTTCCGCAAAAAATAAAAGTGTCCAGTACACAACTACACTTGAATAAGAATCAATAAAGCGAAATTGAAAAAAATAATTTAAAACGAATAAACAAGCCGTACGCATTAAAATATCAAGTCCTATATTTAATGCGGTAAGATATACATTTGCTAAAGTGCCTTTTGTGGAATATAAACCACGTTGATGCTTATGAGAATAAAATATCTCAAAACCTATAACAATAGCATAAATAGGTGTTGTGGTATAAATAAAAAGTAATTCTTTGAATTGGTTCATTTGCTAATTCAAAACTATATCAAATATACATTTAATATGCTAATTGAAAATATCCATTGTAGGTTTTATTCTCAGCATTGCCTAAGCTTAATATATAGAAATAAGTTCCTGTAGGAAGTTTGCCATTTACACTTTTATGATTGGCTGTACCATCGAAACTATTATCATAGTTTTTCATACTATACACTTTATTTCCCCATCGGTTAAATATTTGCAGCTCGCTATTCGTAAATTGTTGAATGCCCTTTACCTCAAAGGTTTCATTCTTTCCATCGCCGTTTGGAGAAATAAGCTGTGGGATTATACCAAATGGCTCGTTGATCACTTCAATGGTTCTGGTAGTGGCGGCCAAGCAACCTTCCGAATTTTCTATCACAAGCGTTATCGTATAAACGCCGGGCAAAGTATACGTTGAACTTCCGGCTGGACCATTAGATAATAAACCATTACCGTATTGCCACTGATTGAGCATATTATTGAAACTCATATTTGTAAAGTTCACTGTTAGTGGAACAATACCTGAGGTTACAGATGGTACAAAGTTTGGAATAAGTATTGATTGCACCACAGAAATTGTGGCTGTAGCAGCACCGCAACCATTTATATACGACACTGTAAACACACCACCACTTAATATTGGTTCAATATTTGTGGTATTTGTAGAAGAACTCCAACTAAAATAACCGCCGCCGCTTAAATTTGTTCCTTTTAAAGTTGCTGTATCACCAGGACATAAAAATGTTCTGCTAGTACCTAAACTTATATCGGGAGAAACTTGAAATGTAACGGTTACTTGCGCGCTCGTATTGCCACACTGACTCGAAGCATTTACGGTATAAATTCCTGCAAACATTGTTGTAAATGTTGGTGCCGTTGGGCCGCCTACCCAAGTAAAAGAAGTTGCACTACCCATGGCAATTAGAGAGGCCGTTTGCCCAGTACAAAATACCGTTTGCGACGGTACAACCGTAATTGTAGGCTGCGGACCATTTGTAACTGCAATAGTTGCATTTAAGCTTCCGCAAGCGTTAGTAAGTGTTACCGCATAAATTCCGGATGAGCCAACCGTAACAGAAGTTGTGTTTACCGTAGTGGTACTCCACGCAAATGTTCCTGTTCCGCTTGCTGTTAGTGTAACAGATCCACCAGCACAAATTGTATTTGCAGAGGCAGATAAGCTAGGGATATTTGAGGGGCCATCAACAATATTAATTGTATAAACTGCAGTACCGCATGAATTAGTTAATGTTGTTGTGTACACACCAAATGATGTAATGCTAATTGACGGAGTATTGCCTGCGCCGGTGCTCCATGAATACGTTCCTGAAGTTCCGCTCGCATTTAAAGTAATAGTTTGATTAGCACAAATTAGCGTTGAAGAAGGTGTAACAGTTAGTGAAGGTAATCCTTGTGGAATTACCGTAGAAGTTGCTTGAGAGGTACATCCTGAAACAGAACCAATTACTGTATACACAGTTGTTGCCGTTGGAGAAACTACAATGGTTGAAGTTGTTGGCCCTGTATTCCAAGTATAACTTGTAGCACCGGAAGCAGTAAGCATAACCGTTTGTGATCCGCAAATACTGGCTGATGTTGCCGCAACAGTTGGATTTGCAACAACTGTGATAACGGCAGGTTCGCGATAAGTTCCGGGACAAGCGCCTGCATAAACAGTATATGTACCCGGCAATGTAAATACACTTGAGGTAAAAACAGAACCTGTGCCAATTTGTGTCGCACCGGCTATTGAATTATACCAAAAGAAATTTGGAAGAGGCGTGTTTGTAGTTGCAGTTACAGTTGCTGCACTATTTAAACATACGGTTGCGTTGCTTGCAGTGATATCATACAATTTTACATTTTGATCTTTCAATCCATCAGCACCATTACTTGCGCCGTTTGGAGGGAAATTAGCAAAGGGTTGAGAATTTGTTGTTCCACTTACAGCTCCCAAAACATTTTGTGTAGCAGGTGCTGTATTTGAATAAGCAATGTATCCGCCGCCGCCGCCGCCGCCAGGACCTTCAGCTTCGGTATTTGCTCCTGCAAAACCACCTTTCACAATAGCTTGATTTCCTCCCCTTCCACCATTAGCGTTTACAGTTACGCCACTCGCGTTTCCTGTTGAAGCTAACATAATGGTTCCACCGCCGCCACCGCCGCCGCCCGAATCATTTCCATTTACACTGTTTGAAAAATTTCCGGGATATGGCCCGGTTGCAGTTACTCCATTGCTGCCATCTGAAACAATGATTCCTGTTCCACTAATATTATTGTAAACTTGTAAAAATATTAAACCGCCACCGTTTCCTCCGGTGCCACCTGTATTACTTGCATTAAGATCATTTACATGGCCGGCTCCTCCACCTCCTCCTAAAAATATTTTTCCTGTACTATAGTCAAGTGGTCGGCCACCAAAGCCACCATTTTTTCTTCTGTTATCTCCGCTCCAAGCTACAAGACCTGGCGCTATTGTTAATGGATTTAAATTTGCGCTAGAAAAACTATAACCACCTCTCCCGCCACCTGAAGAAACAATTGCAGCACGACCTGCCCATTCTAAATTATAGGCAACATTATATGCAGGATTAATAACACCGTAACCAAACCATCCGCTTACATTTCCTGCGTTTGCTCCGCCGCCGCCGCCGCCATTATGGCAATTTCCACCACCGCCACCATTTGCCGGAGCACCCATGGCGTATGGTCCACCATAAGTTAATGAATAATCAGTTACAGATCCAGCAATACTTTCGCCTTTTAATCCTCCTTCATTTGCACCCCCACCAAGATCCACAAAACGTAAACCACCGTAATTACTATTGTTTGCAGCTGCTCCGCCTCTAAATCCTAAACCTGTTGCAGTAACAGTTCCATTTATTGTTGTTGTGCCGTTTACTTCTACTGCAAGTACACCAGCAGTTGTTCCGTTCCATACATCAGTAGTTAATTCGCCGGCGGCATTTACTGCAAGGGTATTATATCTTGGCACTCTAACAATTTGACTTTTACCTGTTACTAAATAATTATTTTTTAAACCACAATCTACTACTATCGACGTTGCGTTTGGAATTGCATATACTTGAGCAAATTCGTAATTACCTGCATTGTTATAATTTAATATTTCACCGTAAGTAGAATCTTGACCTCCAACCACAGCAAACGTTTTTATAATTGCGCCTTGCATTTGGATGATCATTATTAGATCGCCAACCTGAAGCGTTGAAGTAAATCGTGAATTTGTGTTGAGAGCACTGCCAGCAACAGAAATCGTTGTATTACCTACAGAAGCGTTAGCTATTAATGTAGTGAATTCATTTACTCTAGTGTTAGTAGAAACTACGGTTAAATTACCATGTTTTCCTTTTTGAGAAAACGCATAATTTGAAAGTAGGATGGTAAGAAGTAAAAATAGGCTATGCGTATGTTTGAAATTCATGCTAAATTAAAGTTCAATTTAGTTAAAATAATGATACGTTACACACAGATATTATTAATGAAATAAGATGGAATGTTCACAAAAGCAAAATGCCGGTAACCACTCCGGCATTTCTTTAAGTAACTAATTGCTTAACCCTTAATTATGACAATAGCTACTATGTTCTCAAAAACAACGAACCCACTTTAGTTCATTTTGAAAGGAGGAATTCTTCCTTCTTTCATCATTTGCAAACTTTTCTTTTTGTGCTCTTCAAAATTTCCGAATGCCAAAGCATCCAACATTTCTTTACGAGTCATCTTTGGATTTCCGAACTGTGCACGGATCTCTTCAGAACATCTGTCAACATATTTTTCGAATTTGTTTGGTGCCCACAAGTATTCCTTTTTTAAGGCTTCCTTCTGAAAAATTACAAATTCCTTAGGTAAACTTCCTTCGATCTTTGCTTTAATATCTAAACCTTCGTAGCTTTTTGGAAGCTGACGATTGTCGAACATAAAGGGCTTGCTAATTAAAATAACATGCTTCTTTCTTTTTGGATCTATCATTGATAAACCCTCAATACGCAAACCTTTCTTTTTCAAGGTTCCGTACTTCGTTTCAAAACTTTTTAGTATCTCAAACATGGCTTTAATTAATTGGACTTCAAAGATATGGATATTACTTGTTAATAAGTTTCTTTTTTAGACGAAATGGCTATTTCTATAATATGTACCTTGATTGTTCGTGTTCAAAACCCCTTCAAAAGCTGTTTGTTTTCATTTCATAATTTTTTAATTTGCTAAATAACAATTAGTTAATCATAAACAATAGCAAGCCTTCATTCCGCTCTCAAAATCAAATTCTCAACGATTTTTTCGTTCAATCCATTTCGACGAATAACAAAGAGATTTTTATTGAAAATCCAGGCAATACCCTATTAGAATACAAGTCGCTGCTATTCAATTATTTACAAAATCATAGATTAAAAACTCAAATTCATTAGTTTTTCCAAAAATTGACAAGGTTTAAAAAAATTTTGTCTTGACGCATCATTAATTAATACAAAACAGACCAATAAACTTATTCTTTTTCATTTAAACTTCCTCTAAAATAACTCAATAACTAAGCCTATGCGTCATCTCGATAGTTATCGGGATTTGTTCATCGTTTAAATAAAAAATCACATTGTTTCTTTGAACCATTTTACATCAAGTAAAGGTATTACAAGTATATTTGCGCCTTCAAACATGACCTTTACTGAAGAAATAAACCGGAGGAGAACTTTTGCAATTATTGCTCACCCCGATGCCGGAAAAACAACACTCACCGAAAAACTACTTCTGTTTGGAGGCGCAATTCAAAGTGCGGGAGCTGTTAAATCAAATAAAATAAAAAAAGCAACCACGAGTGATTTCATGGAAATTGAAAAACAAAGAGGGATCTCTGTTTCAACTTCGGTAATGGCTTTTGATTACAAAAACTATAAAGTAAATATTTTAGATACTCCCGGACACGAAGATTTTGCTGAAGATACTTACCGCACACTAAGCGCTGTTGATAGCGTAATAATGGTAATTGATTGCGTTAAAGGTGTTGAGCCGCAAACCAGAAAATTATTGGAAGTATGCAGAATGCGCAACACTCCTGTAATTGTATTCATCAACAAACTCGATCGTGAAGGACAAAATGCGTTTGATCTTTTGGATGAGATCGAAAAAGAATTAAAGATAAAAGTTCGTCCGCTTACCTGGCCAATTGGCATTGGTAAATCATTTAAGGGTGTTTATAATCTTACCAAAAAATCCTTGAACCTTTTTCAAGGAGATAGTAAAACAACAGTTGAGGATACTCTAACCATTACTAACATCAACGATAAACAAATTGACAAACGCATTGGCGAAAGTTTTGCAGAGCAGCTAAGAACTGATGTTGATCTTATTGATGGTGTTTATGATCCTTTAGATAGACAAAAATATTTGGACGGGCATATTAGCCCGGTATTTTTTGGCAGTGCCGTTAATAATTTTGGTATCAAAGAACTTTTAGACTGCTTTGTTGAAATAGCTCCTCCTCCTATTGATCGCGAAACAGACCAAGGTATTGTAAAACCAAGTGACGCAAAATTTAGCGGTTTTATTTTTAAGATCCATGCCAACCTAGATCCAAAACACAGGGATAGAATTGCATTTTTAAGAATCTGCTCGGGAACTTTTGAGAGAAATAAATATTACCATCACGTAAGAGACAATAAAGAACTTCGCTTTAGTAACCCAACCGCTTTTATGGCGCAACAAAAATCGGTTATTGATGAGGCATTCCCAGGAGATGTGATCGGCTTGTATGATGCGGGTAATTTTAAAATTGGAGATACACTAACTGAAGGAAAGAATTTTCACTTCAAAGGCATTCCTAGTTTTTCTCCGGAACTTTTCCGCTATGTTTCCAATTTAGATCCAATGAAAACGAAACAACTTCAAAAAGGATTGGAGCAATTAACCGATGAAGGCGTAGCACAGTTGTTCACTAAAAAAGCAGATGGCCGAAAAGTAGTAGGAACAGTTGGCGCTTTGCAATTTGAAGTTATTCAGCATCGCTTAAAAAGCGAATACAACGCCAGCGCAAGTTTTGATCAATTAAATTTATACAAAGCACTTTGGATAAGCAGTGATGACAAAAAGAGCTTAGACGATTTTATGCTCGATCGTTCATCTCACGTTGCATACGATAAAGAAAATAAACCGGTGTTTTTAGCAGAAAGCGCTTGGTTATTACAAATGGCACAAGAAAAATTCCCGAAAATACAATTTCATTTAAAAAGTGAGTTTTAGAACTTTACGAATATTGATTGTCGTTTTATGTGCTTTAAACAGTAACGCGCAAACATTCGATATTGAACAAACCTCACAGCTTATTAGGCCTCGAATGAAATTGGATTCAAAGTACACTTTTGATCCTGCCACAAAAGATACTGGAGGCGCTTACACATGCTTCGAGAACTCGGCAAGTTTTACTTTTCCCATTAAACGTAAATTTACTACAGAGATCAATTTAGATCTTAAGGATTTTAAACTTCAAGATCTGTTTAAAAAAAACCTGCGTATTAAGGCGAGTGAAGTATTAGGAACTTTTAAAATTTCTCAGAAAAACATCAGTTTTGGCATTGAAGACACGTTGGCTAAAAGAGACTTGTATTACATTAACGCTGGCATTATTGGCTTACATCTTACAAAAAAGTACAGGATCCTGTTCTACTCAGCAAACATGAATGTGCATGAAGACGCCAAAACATTTAATCAATCTACTCTGCGTTTTTCGGCCATAGTTGGTCAGTACCATATACGCGGACTTCGTAAAGGTTTTTACTATGGCATGTCGCTTATTTATAGCGATGGTTTATTGATCCCTTCACCATTTATTGGTGGAATGGAACCAATAAGCGAACGCTGGACATTTAACTATACACTGCCGGTTCAACTCAATATTCAATACTATCACCATGCAACTTATGTGGTTTTTGGAGTAAAAACCGATGGCTACCGATCAGGAATAAAGCTCGGCAGTGGGCGAGGCAATATGAATTATGGTAATGTTTGCACTTATATAAATGTTAGGCGCAAAATCACAAGAATAATTCAGGTGTTTGGTGAGGTGGGATATAATTTTTATCAATTCATGAGCTTCGACGATGGAATGAAGAACAGTGCGGTTTGGCCTGAGCAGGTTAAAGTTCCAATGAACTCCAGTTTTTATGGCAACATCAGTGTGCAAGTGTTTTTTGGCAAAAGTTTGCTTGAAAAAGTAACAGACCAGTTATTTTAAAACTTCGTATATTTATAAAGATTGAAAATCAAATTTATCACATATGTATTTCTTTTATGCCTTGCGCTTACTTCTTGTAATAAAAATGCAACTGAAGAAGAAACGCAAGAAAAACTTATCGCCAGCATAGGAACCAATCAGCTCACCGAACGTGAATACACAGAAAGTTTGATCCATGCCGATACTAAAGCGGATAGCATTGCCTTTGCAAAAAAATTAGTAGAAGATTGGATTCTTGAAACCTTATTATATCAAGAAGCGCTTACCAAATTGGAACCTGAAGAAATTGATGTAGAAAAACAAGTGAATGAGTACAAAAAGCAACTGATCAATTATATTTACGAAACAAAATTAATAGAGAATAATTTGGATACGGTTGTTTCCAATGTAGAAATTCAGGATTACTACAACGATAATATTGACAATTTTGTATTGAAGGACAATATTGTAAAGGTAAATTACTTCAAGATCCCAATTCAATCGAAAGAGATACCCAAACTAAAACGACTTATATATTCTTCTTTAGAAAAAGACAAACAACAATTAGAGGAATTGTGTATTCAAAATGCTGAAAGTTATTTTTTGAATGATAGCTTGTGGCTATTGTTAGACGGCATTAAGCGCGATATACCTGCTATGAAAGGCCCGTTGGAATACAATGTTGTAAGAGGACGTATCATTGAATTTGGCGATGCAGAAGCTTATTATTATTTAAAGATAAAAGACGTGAAGATCAAGAACAGCGCATCCCCCCTATCCTTTGAAAAAAAAAATATCAAAACCTTTATTGTGAATTCAAGAAAAATAAAGTTGATACAGGGCTACAAACAACAATTGCTCGAAAACGCCAAAGCCAACAAGACTTTTAAGGTTTTTTAAGGTTTTTTTAGCCTTTAGAAGCTTATAATCCTTAATTTTACCAAATGCCAAAAAAGCTCTTTATACTTCTGTTCACTTCTATTTCGCTCATATCATTTTCTCAAAAAGAAAGTATTGATAAAGTGATAGGCGTTGTTGGCAAATACCCTGTTTTATTGAGCGACCTGCAAAATGCGATGTTGATGCAGGAAAAGAACGAAGAAAAAATAAGCAAGTGCGCAGCGTTTGAACAAGTACTTTTTCAAAAACTATTAGTAGCTCAAGCCGATAGAGATAGTATTACGGTAACTGATGCAGAGATAGAGAGCGAATTGAATAAGCGCTTGAATTATTATATCAATCAATTTGGAAGCGAAGAAAAATTAGAACTTTTTTACGGCAAACGCACTAACGTTATTAAAGATGATTTTAGAGCCGATGTACAAGAGCAATTATTAGCGCAAAAAATGCAAGCCAAGATCTCACCCGAAGCAAAATTATCTCCTGCCGAGATCCGCGCATTTTTTAGTACAATTTCTGAAGACAGTTTGCCATTGATAAGTTCTGAGCATGAAATGCAACAAATAGTTAAGAAACCAACATTTAGTTCAGAGGCAAAAAAAGAAGCCAAAGAAAAATTGGAAGGTTATCGCGAACGCGTTATAGGTGGCGAGAGCATGAGTGTATTGGCCCGTATTTATAGTGAAGATCCAGGGTCGGCCAAAGAAGGAGGCGTTATTACCAATGTATATCGCGGTCAAATGGTTGGCGAATTTGAAGCTGTAGCTTACCGTTTAAAAACAGGAGAGATATCGCATGTTTTTGAAACCCCTTTTGGCTTTCACTTCATGCAACTCGTTGCTCGCAAAGGAGATCTTTTGGATGTAAGGCATATTCTTATCATTCCAAAAATGAGTAACACGGATTATTATAAAAGTAAGATTCAACTCGATTCTATTGCCAAAGCTATAAGTGACGGAAGCATTACTTTTGAAGAAGCAGTAAAAAAATTCAGCGACGACAAAGAAACAGTTCAAAATGCTGGTTTAATGGTAAATCCAATGACCGCAAGCCCTAAATGGACCATTGAGGATATTAGCCAGATAGATCAAAAATTGGTACAAACCATTGCCGAATTAGGAATTGGCGAGATGAGCAAAACCATGGAGTACACCAATTATACCGATAATAAACCTGCCTTTAGGGTGATTAAATTAAAAAATCGTATTGATCCACATAAAGCAAATATGAAAGATGATTACCAAAAGATCCAGCAAATGGCTACCGGAGATAAGAACAGAAAAGCTTTGAAGGAATGGATCAGAAAGCGCTCGAAATTAACTTACATTAAAGTTGAAGAAGAGTACAAGAGCTGCGCCTTTGATCATACCTGGAGCATTACAAATTAAAAGTAATACCAATTATAAATATAAACTAGACCGATATTTTTTTGTCAGTTCGAGTGTCACGCTTTTTCAGCGTGATGCCTGCCTGCCGGCGAGGCAGGTATCGAGAACTATCTCGCAATCACAAA
>JAWXAS010000165.1:0-8160 GCA_034439635.1 Bacteroidota bacterium
AGATGTTTTTAAGTGTAAATTAAACCCTAATGCTGCGCCCGGGATAGAACGAAAAGCCTTGTTTAGGGCTTTGCTTAATGTTTGCGCAACGAGTAGGCTCCACTTTTTCGGCGGAGACCCTGAAGCCCGGCAAGCATAGAAAAACACCAGCAAGCGTGCAGTGAAAAGCGCGAAAAGGCGCCCAAATTAAAGAAAAATACTTTTTGAGGCTCGACTATCTAAACAAACTCACATTACCTTTAAGATCGTACTCCTGTCCGTCTTTTCCCGTGGCTTTTAAAATATAAAAATATGTTCCGTCAGCACACTCTTTTCCATATTGGTTTTTACCATCCCATGCAAAATTTCCAGTGTCGCTTGTAAGTTCATAAACTTTATTTCCCCAACGATCAAAAATAATGATATACAATTCATTTACACTACTTCCTATTAATCTAAAAACATCATTTGCTTTATCACCGTTTGGCGTAAACACATTTGGCATCTCTAATTTTGATGCAAGCTCTACATTAATTAATCGCATGGCAGTATCCATACACGATCCTTTTCTAACGATCAATACAACGCTATAAGTTCCGGATGCCGTATAAGTTGCCGATGTTGGTTGCGTATTATAAACTGTTTGCGTTACCGCGCCGTTTCCGTAACCCCACGTTGAAATGATACTGCTTGCGCCAGTGCTTGTTGAGCTATTATTGTTAAATGTAACGCTTAGCGGTACAAAACCATGATCAGGAATTGCCGTAAAACTAGCATTTATAGCGCCTGGTATTACTTCATAACTTCCAATACTAACACAACCGTTGATGGTATTTGTAACCATTACAAAATACAATCCTGTAATGTTTGTTGTAAGAGCCGAACCGGTTAAAACCGATGTTAATGCTCCCGGTGGAACTGTCCATGAATATGTAAACCCTGTTGTTGACCCTGTTATGGATGGTGTTACAGCTGAAGTTGGATTTGTTGCGCAATCTAACGTAAATAATCCGGTTGCTCCTAAAGCAGGAGGTGTTTGATCGGTAGCAATGATATAAGTTGCGGAGGCAGTACATCCATTTACAACCGAAGTTGAAATAGCAGTGTGACTTCCTGCAGCAGTTGAATTAAATTGAGATCCCGGAACACCTGGCCCAACGGGTGGATACCAAATATATGTTGGAACTAATGCAACTGCCAATGTTGGCGTGATAATTGGAACAATAACAACATCTAAATTTTTACACGTGATCACCGAATTAGTTAAAGCACTAATGGTAAATTTTGGTATTCGAATATCTTGTAATATTTGTACCGTTTTTGTTGACACACACATATTATTTTGATCAACCGCTCCTACGGTAAATATTCCAACAGAAGTAATATTATTTGTTGCGCCTGTTATTGCAGGATTAATTACAACCGTATTATTTGGTGTTGGATTAATCGAATTTGATGGGACTGCAGGAACTGTCCAAGTTATTTGTGTGTTTGGATTGCTACTTATTCCGTTTAGCACCATGCTCGGGTCTCTACAACTTAAAATACTCAACGGTTGTATAAAATCAATATTTGGAGCAATTGTATTTTGAATGATGCTAATGGATTGCGAGGAGACACAGTTATTGGTAATGTCTTTTACATAGATCACATACGTTCCGGGAATTGTGATATTATTTAAATTCGGATTGATAGCAAAAGTGGTTGGAGTTCCTGTTACCGGCGGAACCATGAATGTGTAATTTACAGGAGTGTTTAGTACTGGCGAAGTAATTACTGTTGTAACTTGCATACTTGTAATACTTTTACTTCCGCAACCAATGGTAAAATTAGTTGGACTTGTGATCGTAAAAATTGGAACACCAACCGAAGCGGTTACCTGCACTGATTTGGTGGATTTACATCCCGTTAAATTATTTACCGATTCTCCCCAATACGCTCCAGGCGACCCTGCACAAAAAATATTTATGGTTCCTTGAGCAGCACCAACGTACACAGTTGTTGTTCCTACAACTTGAAACCAATTGGTGGTAACGTTTGGTCCCATATTACTAGTAAGTGTAAAGCAACCGCTTCCACCGGCACACGTTATATTTTGCACTGTTGGTGTGATTGCTATAGTTGGCGACGTGTAATTTTGATACACTGTAAATGTTTGAACAAATTGACAACCTGTTGAACTTGTTCCTACAACTTGGCCGGTACATGCTTGTGTAAAGTTCATGCTTGCACCAACTAAAGTGCCAGTGCAACTTGGAAACCATGTATAACTCAAAGGAACACCGTTTGTAACGCTCGCAGTTAATAATACATTTGTATTTAAACATGTAATGGTATAATCGCCACTTGGATTTACAATTACAAAACTTGCAGGTTGTGGAATTGGAAGAACGCTAAATGATGCAATTGTTTTACAGCCATCCGACGTTGTGAGTGTTACGGTATTTAAACCAGGTACTAGTCCTGATGCAGTACCACTATTAACCGTAGTTACTGTTCCCGGTAAAGGGCTCCAAGTAGTTGTGTAATTAGGGCTTCCGCTCGGACTAAATGTTACATTTAAATTTACACTACTTGTAACAGGATTAGAACATGTTCCATTAATTACAGTTGGACTCATGTTAGCCGTTGGATAAACTGATACGGTTGCCACGGAAGATTGCGTAATTACAGCAGAGGTAGAAGTTGTGCCTGTAATATAAAGTGTGTACGATGTATTTGAAGTTGGTGCAACTGTAAAATTAGGGTTACTTTGAATTTGCCCAGCCGGTTGAATTGAATACGATGGATTAGCCAAGTTGTTTGGATTACTAATGCTTACCGTTGTAACTGCACCTCGACAAATAAATGTGCTGCTATTTGCGGGCGATAATAAACAAAGTGTATTCGCTGAAGGCGCACAGCTTAAGCAATTTGTACGAAAATACATTCCTGCCATTGTCATATCATAACAATCGCTAGCGTTTGGTCCAACATTATAAATAGCCGATGTTTGAGCTACAACCGGAGCAGCACCCGGATCAACAATAAAATTCCAAACTTGTTGTTGTGCAGTTGTAAGTACATAATTACTCGTAGAACTATTTAAATTGATGTTTGTGTTTGCGATTTTTTGAAGATCGCTAACCATTAAAAAATTAGTAAATGATGTAACTGCCCCGCACACATTAAATCCGGTGATAGTACTTGTTACAGGCCCTGGAGGTTTTGTTTGACAACCATCGGCAATAACAATGCTACCAGAATATGTTTGTTGCTGATCAGTATAAACAATAAATAACAAAGCACCGTCGGTGTCATTTCCTGCAATTGGAGGATTTGTTGGAAGACCAGATATCATATAATTACCATTACCTGAAATGATGGAAGTAACATCGGCTCGGTAAGAATAAGAACCCCCATAGCTCCAGCATTTATCAGCATCCTGACCAATAATGGCCATTGGAAAACTATTAGTTGTTGAAGCCGGATTTGTAATTGTAGCTGTAACTGCAATTCCATTACCCGACGTTCCGGCATATAAAAAAGCTTTTTCAATTATAACACAGGTCGGTAATCCTGAAATAGTAAATGCAGCAGGTTGGTTAACTCCAACTTGAAAAGAAAAAGGACGCTTGTATAAAGGATTACTTGCATAAGTAAAATTTAAACCGCATTTAGTAAGTGTGTAGCTTGTTGCAATTATACCGTCGCCATTATTTACCTTTGCTACGTTGCTAGCTTTTGGATTTGTAGGAACGGTTAATAAATATTCGGAAGTACCCGGTTGAACTGGGTTAACAATTTGCGCCGACAGACCTGCTGAAAGCAACATAAGAGCCATGTAAAATTTTTTCATGCAAAATGGATTTTTACCTAAGTCTAATTTAACTATTATAGGCTTGATTTAAAAATCCAGTAATGAAATTTAGACGGAGGGTCCCTTTTTAATGCTAAACTATTTTAACACATTTCCACAAGTGCCCATAAAGGTCTTTTTCACCTCCGGATTCTCAAGAACTTGGAACGTCATATAAGGTGCTCCAAACAATTTACAGTAGCGCGATGCGTTTTTTTGCTTGGCCAAATCGAGGGCATAAGCAAAAGTGCGCGAATAATATTTTTCGGCTACCCTACTCGCTGAACTAATATACATAAATACAAGACTCTCATTTGCATCGGGCTTTCTTAAATATGGTTCGAGTACTGTGGCTGCGTATCTATAATCTTTACTCTTGCTAAATACGTATGATAATTTAAGTGCATTTTGCCAACTTGCATCCTTAATATTATAAAATCCTTTTATGCGAGCGATACAAGCGTCAATTTGAGCATCAGCATTATCAGCAGTATCTAAACTTTCCATAATTTTAAATTGCCACTCAATATTCAATCCATTAACGTAAGAACTGTCTAATTTTCCATACAAACCATCAATAGTTTGCTGAATTTTGGCTTGATGCTCGGGATTTCCGGCATTGCTATCCAAGTTTAACTGACAAAATACTTTATTATAATTGAACACAGGGTGAGCTTGCTCTCTTTTTAATAAAACATCAAATACGGCTTCATCATCTTCATCCACCGAACCTTGTTTCAAATAACGATAGTACACACGATTATTGGTTAATGCGGCATTAGCAGAATTTTCTTCAAATCGTAAGCTATCCAAAATACTTTCAGGATATTTTCCTTCTACCATTCGTTTACCAATAAACTCCATGATCTTTAATGCTTGTTGCGCATTTCCTGCTTTAACCGCGCGGTTAAATTGAACGATAGAGAATTTTTGTTCTTTATCACCACTTACATCATAAGTAACATCCATTACAATTTGAGCAAAACGTTCTTTCGCTAAAATAGGCTCTAATTCATCTTGCAGCTTTTGGTCTCCATTAATTGTTTTAATAGCTTTATTCTTGCCCATATTAACTAAGTTGGCATATTTTCCATCTTCGTTCTCCAACATAAATAAACCCCAGCTATCGCGGGTTTCAACGGTAGGTTTGATAACGTTCTTTTGCTTCTCTTGCAAAACCTTTGTAACACTTTCTGCTCGCTTTCGTTGAAGTTTTGCATTGGCAACCGAATCGCCTTCAATACTTGAATAAGCGTAAATATATAATCCATCAATAATAAAATCAGGCTCATTCATAGCATTAATAAATGGCTGAATATCCTCGTTTTTGAATTCAAATTTATTTTTTGCGAAAGGAATATTAAATGTAAGAATAGAACTTTCAGATTTTGGTTCAAAAGGTGGTTTTATACCTACACTACCTTTCATTGGCATAATACCAATAGGAGTTTTGCTATCTATACTTCCACTCTCGTTATAACCACGCGTAATTGTTTTACAATATTTTCCATCTTGCACTACAATTAAATTTATTTCGTAATCACCGGTTATCTTAGGATTAAATTTTCCCATCATCACTCGTATGCCTTTTATTTTGTTCTTCTTTTTCTTGTCAACATTTTTAGTAAGCAAATTACTTTTGAAGAATTTATCTTTGTAGATCACCTTATTCATCACGCCTTTATTATAAATATTATTATCTACAATATTATAATCTGCCTTGGTATATTGATCACGCTGTACAATGTCAACTGCTAAACCATCCTTTGCTTTTTTCAATAAACGACGCATTTCGCGCGAATTTTTAAACTCCAAATAAACCTTTCCGTCGCTTACGCTTAAACCTTTATACAAAACGTCGTAATTTCTCCAGCGTTCACAATTCTTACATTTCTTAGCATCAAAATCTTTTAATTTACTCGATGTTTTATTGTAAGGCACAGCCATTTCTTTTTTGTGCTCTACTCCTTCGTTCCTAATGTCATAACCGCCAAATACTGCACTGGTAAATACTTTCTTTCCTTCATCATCAATGGCGCATGAGATGCCTATAAGTGTATACTTAGGATTATTAAGCACCAACAAATTTTTCACATTACTTTCCCAACGTTCGTATATTACTTTTGCAACTTCGTTGGTTTTATAGGCTTCTCTTCCTTTACTAATAGGCGCCTTCATGGTAACTTCTTCTCCCTTTTTGGTTGCACCAACTTTTTTAAGATTCTTTTTAGTGCTCGCAGGTTCAATTTTATCTTTACCGGCTGCGGCCATTTTTTCCGAACTTAAAGCGGCGGCTTCGTTCATCATGGTATTAAATTCCAATCTGTCTAAACCTTTTTCAGCTCGGTAACGGTTAAGTTCTCTTAATAAAATGTTTGGCAACGAGTCAATTTTAAAGTTCGTATCGTCAATTGCTTTCTTTTTATTTTTTTGAGAAAAACCACTCAAACTAAGTGTGATGAACAGTAGAAAAATATACCTCATAGCTAAATGTTGTTTACGCATAATGCATAAAATTTGCCTTAAAGTATAAATTTTTTTTGATTAAAAAAATGCTTTTGTATTAAGGTAGTTCTAACAGGCCAAAAGCCTTATGAATTATCTAAAACCGTACTCTTTATTGTCCTTACTAAACTCTTCGGCCTTAATGGTTGGATTGATGGTCATACTTGGGTATTCATAGCTTTCAAAGAGGCCTGAATCGTCGTAAAGACTCACTGAGACGGGCAACATAAGCTTTTCGTCAATAAATATCACGGCCTTTTTACAGTACAAATTAGGCACCAGGATCTTCCTGCCTTTTTTAAGGAAGCCAAAATCGTTCAATAAGTCGTTTTTGTGGCGCAATAAGTAATCGTTTACAATAAGTTTGGCTGCTATAGAACTAGCCGTTTCTTTAGGTCCAACCGTATATTCAACATACGCATAATTAGGGTTTTCGTATTGAAGCAAATAGCAATTATAGGTAAATTTTTTACTCTTGCCTTTATATACAAAATTTTTGAGGCCCTCTTTGTCCTTTGATAATGTAAGTGCAATTGACCTACCTATGAAATCAAAACCTAATTCATGAATTGTATAATGCTGGTTCTTGCGCATCATATTTCCATTAGGATCGAGGTTAAGATTTGGAATATGATTGGGCTTTACAAGGGCTTTATTATTATTTGTATTTTGATTAAAAAGTATCTCAAGTTTTTTTGCCTTATTATTGAAATATAAGCGTCGCGGATTCATTTGTAGCTTTACCTCCGAACCGGCACTTGCATAAGTAGTTCCCAATCTCTCTATAGCAGTAATAGTAATCTTAAGGGTTTTTACATTACGAATAGAATCATACATTTTGTGAAGAATTGTGCTTGTTTCAAGTCTGCCTGCTCTAAAGGAAGTTAGCGCCAGATAGGCTCCAAAAAGGAAACAAATAGAACCGAATATTTTCTTCACGTTATTGATGTTGCAAAGATAGATGTTACTTTTTACTTACCTTTACATTTTAAATTAAAATTATGTCAATTATCGGCATCATTCCGGCTCGATTTGCCTCTTCTCGATTTCCGGGGAAACCATTGGCAATGATAGATGGCAAAACTATGCTGCAGCGCGTGGTTGAACAAAGCAAAAAAGCAACGCTTCTAACTGAATTAGTTGTAGCAAGCGATGATGCGCGTATTGAAGCACATTGTAAGGAGATAGGCATAAAATGTATTATTACAAGCGCAGATCATCCTAGCGGAACTGATAGATGTTATGAAGCATATAAATTAAGTAACTCAAAGTCTACATATATCATTAATATTCAGGGCGATGAACCTTTTTTGCATCCCGAACAAATAAATTCATTAGCTAAGGTATGTGATGGCACTGCCGAATTAGCTACTCAAATGATCAAATGCAATACTTACGAAATGCTTGCCGATACTGGCGAAGTAAAAATTGTATTGAACGAGCATAAAGAAGCTCTTTATTTTAGCAGGAGTATTATTCCGTTTATAAAGAATGAAACGCCCGAGAACTGGCATTTAAAACACGATTATTACCGACATGTTGGTATGTACGCTTATCGCGCAGATATTTTGGATAAAATTTCTAAACTCCCAGTTTCTTTTTTAGAAAAAGCCGAATCGCTTGAGCAATTGCGCTGGTTAGAGAATGGTTTCAAAATAAAATGCGCAGAAACTACTTACGAAAGCCACTGCATAGATACACCTGAGGATATTGAGAAGGTGTTGAAGTTGATGAAGCATTAGTTAGTCGAACCTCAAAAAGTATTTTTATTATTTGGGCGCCTTATCGGGCTATCACTTCAAGCTTGTTTGTCCTTTGCTATGTTTGTCGCACTGCGG
>JAWXAS010000166.1:0-18806 GCA_034439635.1 Bacteroidota bacterium
CAAGTTTTTTGCCTACAAGTTGTCCCTTCGGGAATTTTGTTTATTTTTATGTAGGCAAAAGGCAACATTTGTGCAACTAATAAACATTTGTACGTTTAGTGGAAGCGTCGGTTATTTAATTTTATTTACAATGAAGACATTATTCATATTTTTAATATCCTTAACCTATTCATGTTGCTTTGGTCAAAATTTTATTTCTTACTTTAATCAAGCCAACAAAGCTGAATATTATTTGAGCGAAAATAATACAAATAAAGCCCTTTCCGCTTTAAAGGCAATTGAAACTAATTTCAACAAATTACTTCCAAAGGATTATTTCTACGTTTCGATTTTATACTATTTGAAAAAAGATTCTGTTAATGGTTTTTTATACTTAAGAAAGTGTGCTGAAAACTACGGGTGGCCAACAAATTACGTACAAGAATATCGAAAAAACTTTCCTGAACTTAAAATTTCAGACTATTCAATAGGTAAAATTAGCGAATTAGAGAATTTAGCTGCAAAGCACCGAATGAAATCCGTTGAAGACACTTTAATGTATTTTATGATTCAAGACCAATCAAATCGAGATGGCAGCAACGTTCTTAGCATACCGCTTGATGCTATTAATCAAAATATGCTTCTGAATTACCTTAAAACTAATGGCATTCCTAACATTTTTCTTTATGGCGACATGTTTTCGTCTGTATTATTACACATCACAGACGAGAAGGTGTTTTCCGAATTCGAGTCACTACTAATTCAAGAAATTAAAAAAGGCAATATCTATCCTTACTATTATACTTCAATGATTGATAGAAAACTAGCCGATGATAAATCTAAAACAAAATACAACTCTTATTTGTACGAAACCTTGCATGAAGGAGGTACAAAAAAGAAGATTAATAAAAACAGAATGGAAATTGGTTTAAGCACATACTTTCGTGGTACTAATATTGTTCCTATCGCTGAATTTAAATCTAATGAATTTAAAATTATAAACCAATGATTCTATTGATTGTTGATCCTTTTGACCCTCCCACGCGTTCAATTATAGAGTGGTTATTTTCAATGGGGAAACAAATGATAATTTCAAATAACCAAAATGAAAACGAACACATTGATATAGCATCTTTAAGTTCGTTTAAACCTCAAATTATAATAAATGGTGAAACATACCCGCTTACCTCAATCTCTTCTATTTACTATAGAAGAAGCCTTAAAAAGACATTAAATAGTCACCTGTTTAATAATAGTATTGATATGGAAAAAACTTCTAAAAAATACTCACTTATGAGTTACATAGCAGGTAACTCAAATACGCGATTGGAACTCCTAGAGTACTTTTTGTCTGGCATTAAAACCTTTGGCTCCGAAGCTATTGGACGCATCAATAAAATAACCGCGTTGATTGAGGCTAAAAAAGTTGGCTTAGCTGTTCCAGAAACCCTGCTAACAAAAAACAAATGTGAACTCGTTAGTTTTATGGAAGAACACGATCAGGTAATAAACAAAAGCATTGACGTGTCCTATAATTATACTGATAACACAAATGATAAGTGGTATATTGGCTACACTAATCTTGTCACTAAAGAATTTATTGAGCAAGTTCCTGATAATTTTCCTCTTTCGCTATTTCAGAAAAAAATTAATAAATCGTTTGAGATCAGAAGTTTCTTTTTTAATGACAGCTTCTATTCAACCGCCATTTTTTCTCAACAAAATGAAAAAACGTCAGTTGATTACAGAAAATATGATCAGGAATTTCCAAATAGAGAAGTCCCGTTTATTCTTCCAGAGATTATCACAAAAAAACTAAAGGCATTATTAAAGGCTTTGGATTTAAACACAGGATCTGTGGATTTAATTATGACTGGTAAAGATTACGTTTTTTTAGAAGTAAATCCAGTTGGGCAGTATGAAAATGTCTCTTTTCTTGGAAATTGGTATATTGAAAAACAAATAGCTGAATACCTTTAAAACATGGAAAAAAAACACAACTCTATCGAAAATCTTGAGGCCTTTTGTCCTTTGGATTATTATCTAATTACTCCTCAAGAGGTAAAAGGAAACAATGACTTTAAAAAAGATTTTAAATACATAAGTAATTATAAATCGATTTCGTCCACAAGAAAACAACCTTATAAACCCTTATCTAAACTGATCGATCCTGGTGCACTCTGAAACCTATATAATCGCTAAATAAGAAATAACCATTACAAAAAAGTAAATAGCCTTGACATAAAAGAAAGTAAGCTCGGGAGCCGAGAAAACTCGAGTGTTGCAAAAGAAATCTCCACTTACACAAAAGAAAGTAGCATTGCATAAAAAGAAAACTCTATATACATTCCAATTTACAGCCTTCAGAAAAAGCGGAACTTCAATTTAAAAAAAGTAAATTCCATTTACACAAGAGTGGTTTCCATTTACGCAAAAAAAAGCTCCAGTGCAGCAAACTGCAACTCCAGTGTAAAAAGTTGCAGCTCCATTTACAAATCAAAAAACAACAATGTTAAATGCGCTAACAAATGGACTTTATAACGAAGCGCCTGCGGCGGGCTAAAAAACATAACTAAGCCAATTAGTTTAAATTGGCGTAATTTTTTCTCCGCTAACCGTTCAACTGTGTGTATAGACCTAAACGTATAGACCTGTATGCATAGACCTGTGTTTACTCACCGTTACCCGTAGACCTAAACCCGACAAGCAAGACGTACCCACCGCACATTTTGCAAGCACTTGTGTCGCTTTTAGAATAAGGCAGATAATTTATTTGGCGCCACAAAAGCTTGCAAAATCTCCTGCCCACCTGTGTGTATCGATCTGTGTGTAAAAAGCCGACGCAAAAAAATTTTAAAAAGGGGACGGCAATAAAAAAGTTTTCGGAGAGCTGCTTTCCTCCCCTGCAATCACGCAGACAAAAAAAATGTATGCAGACACGTAACCAGTCGCCTAAGCTGGGTGTGCCCCTACGACGCTATAACACCACCTACACGTAATTGGCGCTTTGAGGTAATAAAAAGTTTTGTATCTTTAAATAACCTTTTGTCGGTATAGACAGTTGAGTGTTCCAAAACGCCAACTACGTGTAGCCGGAAAACGTTATGGGCAACCTTCACAGACACGACAATTAGACAATAGTGGAAATCGGACTCCTCATACTTGGACTTATATTTATTGCGATTAATATCGTACTATTAGTTCTTTGGGTTAGCAAATAAACACCTACCTGAAGTTCCGACAGAAAAAGAAGTAGCTGAAAATGGAATTGAAGTTGGCGAAATGAATACAATTTTGTTAAAGAAGATAGAAGAAATGACCATACAAATGGTACAAATGAAAAAAGAAATTGATCTTTTAAAATCAAATAGTAAATAATCGATCTTTTGGGAGCTACTAAATATTATATTGCTTTACTTTTAAGTTTTCCGCTTTATAGCAATTCTACAAAGATTTTATTATTTTCTGAAGTTAGTTTTTCAGGTAATGATTCTCTTAGGTTTCAGCTAAAGGTTGGGAATAGAATAATTGTTCCAATGTATAGTTCTTATACTGAAAAACTCGTTTGTAAAAGTTTACATTGTTTTCAGGGTAACTTTGCCGTTAAAAACAAAACGTCTTTTTTTAATCCATTTATTGAATTTAGTAGGGATTATAGATTGCGTAAAAACAAAAAGTATGAATTGGGATTAATTTTCGGCTTTCAATACCTGCAATTAGAGAATACTAAGGTGGGTGAATATACCAATTATTCTCAATTACCTGCTGGCGGATATTTCAAGGGGACAATAGTGAATATATCTAATGAATATTCAACCTATTTCGCTTTTCAACCGAGTTATATGTTGTTTTCTGATAATGTATTTAATGTCAAGTTTAAGATTAACGTTCGCGTCGATTACCCTATTCAAGGTCACTACTATCAAAAAGCAAATGGAATTGATAATTACTCAAACGTAGTAAATACATCTTCAGAATATACAAAGTTACAAGCGGAGGATTTGAGTTTCTATTTAATTTCATTTAGTTCACTAGAAAGTTGTTATAGCTTAACTAAGCGAGTAATGGTATCTATTGAGTTTAGCGTACCAATATTTTTTCTCAATGATATATTTGATGATGAGGCTACCGATCCATTTAGTAATTACTATAATAATCCCAGATACATTCAGAATTATCGCTCTTCTATAAATCACATTAATTACCTAACATTTAACAGCAGTTTGATTTACAAGTTTTAAACAAATAACATTATGAAAAAAAATTAAGTTTTAAGCTACTCGTCTTTATAGTACTGGCGATTAGCTTCAATGCCATATTCGCTCAGGGCGAAACTCCTCACCAAATAAAAAGAGATTCTAACTTTATTGAGTTTTTTGACAGTACAACTAACTCAGATAACTATTTTCAAAAGTATAGAAATACATTAGGGGTATCAAGTCATGATAGTTTTTCCATTTTTAAAACAAAAGTATCTGACGATGGTAGCAAGCACGTTTTTTATCAGCAATATTATGATAATATACCAATTGAAGGATCAAGAATTGTTTTGCATGATATAAATAATAAGCTAAAGTATATTACAGGCGATGTAATTTCTAACTTAAATATTAACTCAGCCGTTAATTTTGATAAACCAAGTGCAATAACTATTGGTATAGACTGGATAAAGCAACAGGAATTGCAAAAAATGGGAACAACATTAAATTCAAATGATGTTATAGTGGATACCCTTCCAGTCCCAGATGCTAAATTATGCATTTTTAAATATTCAAATAATAATTCGTTTACATACAAGACAGTTTATTTGGTATCAGCAAGCTTTATTTTTCCTTTTGAGGATTTTTTTTATTGCCTTGTTGATGCAAGTAATGGTCAGGTATTGAAATATTTTTCGGGTTATTTATCATCATCGCCTGGTCAAGTTACCACCATTTATTATGGTCAAATAACAGTTGATGCGCAATGGGGTGGTGCAATTCAGAAATATAGACTCATTGATAATTCGCGTGGTAACGGAATCGTAACAAAAAAGTGTAGAAGCTATTTGTTATCATGCCCTAATCAATATTTAAATGATGCCGATAATGATTGGGATGATGATTATCAGAAAAGAATTCACGGTTCAACGCAATGGGCAGCAGGATATGTATGGGATTACTATTTGAATGTTCTTAATAGAAATGGCCCTGATGAAGGTGGTAAAGGTCTTGATATTAGAACAGATATCACTGGTAATATAAATGATTTTGGTAATAAATCTGGTCCCTCACTGAATCCAATGACAATAGATCTAAAAGCTCCGATAAGTGGGAAAACAAATCCTAGAGTTTCAATCAATTCTCTTGGCCATGAATTTACACATGGCGTAGTTTCTGATGATGCAGGATGGAATACAGTAAATTTATATAACCAAGAATCTAGCGAGGCTTATGCGATGATGGAAGGTTATTGTGACGCCTTTGGGGAATTTGCTGAATTTAATCTTCAGGGTTGGGTAGATTGGCAATATGATGCTGAGACTTTGATTCTACCTGCTGACCGAAGAGTGTTTACACCACCAGTACAAGATGGTAAGGAAGCTATGTTTTATGGTGACAATAATTGGACTACTAATTCCGATGGCCATTTTAGAGCAGGAGTATTATCACATTGGGTTTACATGCTTTCCGTTGGGGAAAGCGGAACATTCAAAAAGTTTTCTCGTTGTTCATCTTAATTTTGTTAAATGGCAGAGTTTGTTCTCAAATATTCAGGTATTAAATCCCGTTAGAGCTATCTACAACCTCGGTATTGCAATCTACAATCTCGACATCGCAATCTACACCCTCGACATTGTAATCTATACCCTCGACCTCGCACTCTATTTTGTGATATTTTAAGTTAATTTCTCTGAGGATGCGATATTTCCCGCAGTATTTCAAATTTACCTGCTAAACCGGCAGACTGTAAAGTTAGAACTCGCACTCTCACGCTCCGGTATTGTAATCTACAACTCCGGTATTGCTGTCTATTTTATAAAAAGCAAAATAAATTGACCTGTGTTTTAAAAGGCGTAACGTATCGACCTGTTAGTGAGCTTGTCGAACTATAACCGTTGAACTCATATGTTTGTAATTGATAAACATAATGATGTATAATAACAATAAATTTATGGTGAAAATGTTAAGGGAAGGAAGTGAGAGCAGACCGTTGAACAAACAGTCCATTTGGACATGTAGAAACACAGAGTTATCGGGACGCTAGCGCAGCAGTGCGATTGAGCTTACGGTAAAGAAATGCAGACTCAATAAAGTTGATTGTTTATATAGAATAAAATGAATATTTTATTTACGAGGGTAAGAAGAAATTGGAGCTTTCTCTAAAGAATTACTTAGAGAATTCGGTTACTAGATTATCGTAACATAAATAGTAAACACCTTTTTTAAGATTGTCTATTCCGATATTCTTTCCAAACCCCTTTTTGACAACAACGCCATATGAATCGTAAACTTCATAAGCTGTTTCATCGCTAAAGTCAATTGATTTATTTTTTAATACTGCAAAGCTTGGTTTTTGAGTACTTGAACTAACTGATATCTCTTTTGAATAACGAGATAAGCTTGCATTACCTTTTTGCTTAAAGCGAAATTTGTTTTCTCCGCTGTGCATTTTAACTTGAAAAGCGTAATCGTGATTATCAGGACTACCAGCACCACTTACTTCTCCAACCGGTATCCATTTATTCCATTTAAAAGTTTCAACAACATATGGTAAAGCACCCGATTCATTTTTTGTTGTCCACTTTAATAAACCTGTTTCCGATATATTCATTACCAAAACATCAAACGTTGGTTTTGGTTTAAGATCATCAGCATTTAAAACTTTTGGTAAACATCCTTCTTTATGCGATATTTCAACAACAACCTCTTCGCCAAAATTCAATTGTAAAGCAGATAAATCAATTTCGAAGGCACTTGAATTTGTTTCGTCTGTTGTAATTTTACCGTTCACTTTTATCTCTTGTGCGCAAAAACCAACTCCGCTATTTCCGAAGTAATTTTGTACAAAAAGGTTCTTGTTTTGATATTTCCCCTCAATTATAATCACACCGGCATTTGTTTTACCAACTAAAATGGTCAGAAAAAGTAATGCTAAGAGATTCTTCATATCGTAAAATTTACCCTACAAAAGTAGTCAAAAAATCGTCGAATCACAAGAATTTTCTTAATTTAACAATAAGGTAAAGCACGCCTACGAATGTTAATAACCCAACTAAAACAAGGTAGTTGCGGCGATAGTGTGTTCGTATGTTTTTCAGGTCCTCACGGTAACTCCAGATGAGAACACCTATAAAAAAAACAACAAAAATAACTGTGAATAAAATTCTTCCGGGAGTAAACATGGTGCAAAGTTAATCTAAACATTTAATTTTGCTCACAATTAATGAAACTACATTCTATTAAAATATCGCTCTTCTTTGTACTTCTTAACTCCTTTTTAACAAGTTCAACTATCTCCAAAGCCTTTGATGCTCTATGCTTACACGATTATTTTAAAGCACGAAAACTATTTTATTCGCTCAATAAAAAGCAATACAACTCACAGGCTTGTTATGGCTTGGCGGTCATCTTCAGCCGAAACAATAACCCCTTTTATAATTCAGATAGTGCTTGTAAATACGTTCATATTAGCCTAAATAGCTTAAAACCAAACTCACCAATTCAGCCGCTGGCGGGCTTTACAGCCGATCGTACAAATATTCAACAACTACTCGATACTATTTCTTTCAAACATCTGAAGGTGTGCTTATTATACAATTCAATTAAAGCTTATGACGATTTTCTTTGTAAAAACTATCTCGCCTCAGACACATATAAAAAGGCCGCCATTAACAACCGCGACGAATTGGAATACAGCCATATGATTGAAATTAACAAAAGCGATACCACCCAACTTTTTATAATAGAGCATCCTTTAAGTGTATTTAAAACCGAGGCATCTAATTTGATGGAAAGGCAAATTTTTGAAGAGATCACAAAAGATGGAAAAGAAGAGAGTTATATTTATTTTATAAAACATCATGGCACTAACTCTAATTTAAATAATGCTTACGATGCCTTGATGGAAGTTTACAAAACAACAAAAAACAAATCCGGCATTGTAGCATTCATTAAAAATTATCCAAACGCTATTCATCGATCGGAAGCTTGGCAATTATTATTTACAATAAGTGTAAAAACATTTACTAAAGAAGAATTAGAAAATTTTATCAGCACCTATCCCGATTTTCCTTTTCGCAACTCTATTTTAAAAGAAATGCAACTCAACGAGCTTACATTAATTCCTATAGAAAAAAACGAACGTATTGGTTTTGCAGATACCACCGGAAAAATAGCCATTAACCCTTCTTATGATGAAGTAGGCGACTTTATAGAAGGGTTAAGCATTGTACACAAAAATGATTCGGTGTTCTTTATCAATAAAGAAAATATAAATACCCTTAACAGAATTTTTGCAGATGCCCTACCCTTTCATAACGGATTGGCTCCGGTAAAAGTAAACAACAAATGGTTTTTAATTGATCGCTTAGGCGAAATAAAATCAGAAGCCTTTGATGAAATAAATGAATTAAGCGAAGACCTTTATATTGTAAAACAAAGTCAGCTTTACTGTGCTATTGATGAGTACGGACAAAAAATTTACCCTTGCAAATTCGATAAGCTTGGCGATTTTAAGAATGCTTGCGCCTACTATCAGCTAGAAGGAAAATATGGTTTTATTACAAAAAGCGGGTATGTACACAAACCTGAATTTGAATGGATCTCTGACTTCAGTTCAAACGGTTTGGCTATTTATAAACTCAACAATAAATTTGGTTTGGTAAGGAATAACGGAAAAGTTTTACTCGATCCAACATATGACCTTATCCAAGTTTGCACAGATAATATTTACCTGATTGTTCTTAATACGTATTACGGTTTTTATTCTTCTAATGCCTGTTTTTTAAGCGAAGTAATTTACGACTACGAAAAAGAACGTAACATTAAATTTTATACAAACGGAAACGTTCTTAAGCTCTTAAAAAAGAAAAATGAGGCTTTGATGGATTTGAACGGACGAATAAGTATTGATTTTAATACCTATCAAGAAATTGGCTTTGCTTCAAACGGACTCATCCGAGTTAAAAAGAACAATAAGTATGGCTTTGTTGATAGAAAACTAAATACTGTTATCCCTTTAAAATATAATACAGCCACCGATTTTGAAGACAGCCTAGCTATTGTTTCAACCAAAAAGGGTTATGCGCTTATAAATATAAAAGGAGAGGAAATCATGAGCGCTGAATCAAAGATCGAAAAGCTCGCAAGAGGCCTGTTTTTAATGCAAACCGACGAGAGGAGTGCTTTATACTACAAAAAAAGCGTGCGTTTGATCTCAAATCTTAGTTCCTACGAACTTTATGGTAAATACCTCATTATTTACCTTTACAATGGTGAAATAAAAATTGTAAGAACCTAAGTTTATTTATACATTCGTATCTCTTAATCTCACATCTATTTTATTATGATAGCAACGAGCACAAAAATTCACAATTTTAGCGCGGGTCCTGGTATTTTACCAATTGATGTTTTAAAACAAGCATCCGAGGCCTGTATCAATTTTGACAACATGGGTCTTTCTCTTTTAGAGATTTCTCACCGCAGCAAAAATTACGTTGCGGTAATGGATGAAGCCCGTCAATTAATAAAAGATCTTTTTGAGGCTGGAGATGATTACGAAGTAGTGTATTTAGGCGGCGGTGCAAGTTTGCAATTTGCTATGGTGCCTTATAATTTACTTACCGAAACCGGTTTTGCAGCTTATGTAAATACCGGCGTGTGGGCAAGTAAAGCTATTAAAGAAGCGAAAATATTAGGCAACATAAAAGTATTGGCTTCTTCAGAAGACAAAAATTTTAATTACGTTCCAAAAGGATATGAAATTCCGAAAGACGCTGATTATTTTCACTGCACATCCAACAATACAATTTTTGGCACGCAAATGAAAGCGTTTCCAAAAAGTCCCGTTCCTTTTGTGTGCGATATGAGCTCCGATCTTTTCAGTCGCAAGGTAAATGCAAAAGATTTTGATCTTATTTATGCAGGTGCACAAAAAAACATGGGTCCTGCCGGAAGCACCATGGTAATGGTAAAAAAAGATATTCTTGGAAAGAACGGACGTAAAATGTTATCGATGTTAGATTATAACGTTCACATAAAAGGAGAAAGCATGTATAATACACCTCCTGTTTTTCCGGTATATGTAAGTATGCTTACATTACGTTGGTTAAAACAAAACGGAGGCATTGAATGGATCGAAAAAATAAATCAGCAAAAAGCAGATACTTTATATAACGAGATCGATCGTAATTCGTGTTTTGTTGGAACAGTAGCCAAAGAAGATCGCAGTTTTATGAACGTTTGTTTTTTACCAACTAAACCAGAGTACGAAGCTGAATTTGATAAAATAGCCAAAACCTATAACTTGAGCGGAATTAAAGGCCATCGTGATGTTGGCGGATACCGCGCTTCCTTATACAATGCTTTACCATTAGAAAGTGTAAATGCTTTGGTAGATGCTATGAAAGAATTTGAAAAGAAATTTGCATAAGCTTACATTAATTTTTACCACAAAGTCGCTAAGACGTAAAGTAATATCACTTCAACGGCCTTAGCGTTTTTGAGTCTTAGTGGCAAAAAATATTAAAAAAACTATGAGTAAAAAAATATTAGCCAACGATGGCATTGATGCAGTTGGAAAAGAACTTCTAGAAAAAGCAGGCTTTACTGTAATTACCGAAAAGGTAGCACAAGAAAATTTAGCAAAAGAGCTAAATGATAAAGGTTATGTAGCCCTTACAGTTCGCAGCGCAACAAAAGTTCGTAAAGATGTAATTGATGCATGCCCAGGTTTAAAAGTAATTGGCCGCGGTGGCGTTGGAATGGATAATATTGATGTGGATTACGCCAGAGAAAAAGGAATTAATGTAATTAATACGCCGGCTGCCTCCTCAAACTCAGTAGCAGAATTAGTTTTTGCGCATTTATTTAATGCCGTGCGTTTTTTATACGACAGTAATCGTATGATGCCGGTAACTGGTGAAGAAAAATTTGACGAGCTTAAAAAGAAATACGCAAAAGGTGTTGAGCTTCGCGGAAAAACAATTGGTATAGTTGGTTTTGGAAGAATTGGACAATACGCCGCAAAAATGGCTTTAGGTTTAGGAATGAAAGTTCTTGCTTTTGATCCGTTTGTTACGGAAGCAATAATTGAAATTGAAATTGAAGGCGCAAGTCCGGTGAAAGTAAAAATAAACCCTGTAACTTTAGAAAAGGTTTTACAAAATAGCGATTTCATCAGTTTTCATGTTCCAGGTGGTAAGCTCATTGGTAAAAATGAAATTGCTTCTATGAAAAATGGGGTAATATTAATAAATGCCTCGCGTGGTGGTGTCATTAATGAAGATGATCTAATTGAAGCCTTAAATAGCGGAAAAATATCTCATGCATGTTTAGATGTTTTTGAAAATGAACCTAAACCAAGTGCTGCTATCTTAAAAAACCCAAAGATCTCGTTAACGCCACATATTGGCGCGGCTACAAACGAAGCTCAAGAACGTATTGGCGTTGAATTGGCCGAGAAGATCATTGCGGCTTTAAAATAGTTTTCCATAAAAGTTTGTAAGAAACAGGTTGCGTTTACTCGAACCGGCAATCTCTGTCACCCCCTAGCGCCTGCCTTCCGGCGAGGCAGGTAAGGGGGGGGATTTTTTTTTAAAAGAAATAGTTCGCAGATAAATGCACTCAAAAAAATTTATTCTTTGAGCAAATCTTTATTAATGGTAATTTTACATTATAATTACCATGCACAGCTTAGAACCATTTTATAATTGGAGACATTTATACGTTGCGGCGGAAGACCCCCACTCGCCTTTTTATGCACGCGAATACAGTGAATTTGAATATAGCAATACCATTTACAATTACTTTATTCACCCGCAATGGGACGATATGGGCAGCGAAACCATGTACGTTAAAATTTTGTTTGTTGATTACATCGAGAACTATGCCATTATTGAATTAATTGGCGAATGGAATGATGCTATTAATAACGACGTGATGTATTTAAAGCGCGATATTGTAGATGAGATGGGATATTTAGGAATAAATAAATATATTATCATTGGAGAAAACGTTTTAAATTACCATCCAAGCGACGACAGCTATTACGAAGAGTGGTTTGACGATAATGGCGAAAGCGGCTGGATCGTATTTCTCAATTTTCGCGAACATGTTTTAAGTGAATTCCAAAGAGCACACATTGATTATTACTTTGTAAGCGGGGGCGAACTTGATGAATTTGAATGGCGAAAATTTTCTCCGGGACAAGTGTTTGGTAATGTGTGTAAGATAATTAGGAAGCGCTTGGGCTAATCTCCATCCGTAATATACAAAGTGATCGACACTGTTTCTTTCGATCTTACTTTAACTGGCTGCCCTCCCACCACGGTATATGGCGCAGGAATCCCATAATCATATCCGAATCCGTAAATAAAATATTTTCCTTTATATACATCAAATTTAAAGTAGCCATTATCGTCGGCTCTCACTTTAGCGTCATAAACAGTTGTGTCTCCGGCAGGTTGATCTATTGCCTTAAACTTTATAAAAACACTGGCTCCTTTAATGATCTTTGTATGATGCTTCACAATTCCTTCGATCACACAATCGCCGCCAAGTTTATTTTTTTTACACGTTGTAAAAACTAATACCAAAGCTAATAAGGGAATTATTTTTTTTATATTAATTTCCATTTGGATCAGTAAATTTTTGATCGTTAATAAATTCGTAATCCGTAAGTGTGTGTAAAAATGAAATAATATCCGTTTTTTCTTGCGCTGTTAAAGGTATTCCCCCAAGCGGCATTAAGGGATCGTGATTGATATTGTTTTGCAAATTCGTGTAATGATCCAAACATTGTTGCAGTGTTGTATAACGCCCGTCGTGCATATAGGGCCCTGTTAATCCAACATTACGCAAACTTGGAGTTTTAAATTTGTATCGGTCTTGCGGTAATCCTGTAATATGCGCTCTTCCACTATCGTTAATTAGCGGATCAATAGCTATTCCATTATTTCTATATTTAAAATCAGAAAAAAGTGGCTCTACATGGCAATTAGCGCACTTAGCTTGAAACGCACTATAGCCGCGCAACTCTTCATCGGTAAGTTTCGCATTATTTTCATTGCGTTTATAATGATCAAATTTACTATTATAAGAATACATCAATCCCATAAATTGCGCCATCGACTTAAGCATTCGCACATCCGTAACCTCTTCGGTGCCGTAAGCTTTCAAAAATAATTGCTTATACTTGCCGCTGTTTTGAAGTTTTAAAATAACTTTGGTAAACGTATCGCCCATTTCAATTGGATTTTGAATAGGTCCTAATGGCTGTAATTCAATATGATTTATACCTCCATCGTGCATAAAACTCGAATGCCAAGTCAAATTAAATAAACCAGGACCGTTACGTGTTCCTATAAGATCGTTAACACCATGGCTGAATTTATGCTCGGCATGAGCAAATGCTGCAAATTGTTGGTGACAAGATCCGCACGAAATTGTATTATCAACCGAAAGAATGGGATCGTAAAATAATTCTCGTCCTAAATTAAATACTTCGGCTTTTATAAGATTATTTGAAAATGAGTAAACCGGTGCGGGCCAACCCTGAGGTTGCTCAATTTTTAATTCATCAGCGGCAACTAAACTGATCTTAGGGTCAACTTTACACCCACTAAGCAAAGCTAAAGCACTTATTACTAAAATATGTTTTCCAAAATTCACCGTAATACTGATTAAAGGTACTAAAAAAATACATTGGTTTCAAGGTAAAATGATGGCATTAATAAAGTAAATGTTTGAAAAAAAATGAATAAAAAGCCCTAATAAATGAGCTTAAAAATATTCCTTATGTATCTTTGTACCCTTAAATTAAAATAACGTGACCCTAATTAAAAGTATTTCAGGAATAAGAGGAACCATTGGCGGTAAGCCCGGCGATGGTTTGAGTCCGCTTGATATTGTAAAATTCACCTCCGCCTATGCTTCGTGGTTAAAAGAAAACAGCAGCAACAAAAAATTAAAAGTACTCATAGGAAGAGATGCGCGCATTAGCGGCGATATGGTAAATCGGGTTGTTGCAGGAACGTTAATGGGAATGGGAATTGATGTGATAGACGCAGGATTAAGCACAACACCTACTGTTGAAGTTGGTGTTACCGAATTAGAAGCGGATGGCGGAATTATTTTAACGGCAAGCCATAATCCAAAGCAATGGAACGCTTTAAAATTATTAAACAGTAAAGGCGAATTTATAAGTGAAACGGATGGCGAACGCATTTTAGCTTTGGCCGAAGAACAAAATTTTAATTACAGCGAGGTTGGTCAAGTAGGAACATACAATATCAACGTAGATCTGTTAGCCATTCACATTCAGCAAATATTGAAATTACCTTATGTAAGTATCAAAGCTATAAAGGAAAAGGATTTTTCTGTTGTTGTAGATGCTGTAAATTCTAGCGGTGCATTTGCCGTACCTGCTTTATTAAGAGCATTAGGTGTTACCAATATTCATGTAATTAATGAAGAGGCCAACGGACATTTTGCGCATAACCCCGAGCCTTTGCCCGAGCATTTAACCGAATTAAGCGCAACCATTTTAAAGAAAAAAGCACATTTGGGCATCAGTGTCGATCCGGATGTTGATCGCTTAGCTTTAGTTTGCGAAGACGGAGAAATGTTTGGCGAAGAATATACATTAGTGGCAGTTGCTGATTACGTTTTGCAACATCACCCAAAAGGAAACACCGTAAGTAATTTATCGAGTACCCGCGCTTTGCGCGATGTTACCGAAAAACAAGGAGGCAACTATTCGGCCAGCGCAGTTGGCGAAGTTAATGTGGTACGCATGATGAAAGAAACCAATGCTAAAATTGGCGGCGAAGGTAATGGAGGTATTATTCTTCCCGAATTACATTATGGTCGCGATGCTTTAGTGGGGATCGCAATTTTCTTAACCCATCTTGCTAAATTTGCTAAGCCTGTTTCGGTATTGCGCCGATCGTATCCCAATTATTTTATCTCTAAAAATAAGATTGAACTAACACCTACCATAAACGTTGATAAAGTATTGGATAGCATAAAGTTGAAATACGCTAAGCAACCTATTAATTTAATAGATGGCGTGAAGATCGAATTTGATAACGAATGGGTGCATTTACGCAAAAGTAATACCGAACCTATTATTCGTATTTATAGCGAAAGCGATAGCATGTCAACCGCCGATAGTTTAGCCAATAAGATCATTAGCGATATTAAAGAGATCATTAAGAACTGATTTTTGATCAGAATTTTATTTGTTTTATGGGCATGCCCCCTACTAAGCAAAATGCTTTTGAAATTATTTGGAAGCATTTTGCTTAGTAGGGGTCGCGCTTTCCGCTTCAAGCCTGCCTGTCCTTTGCTATGTTTGTAGGGTTCCGGTGGCTTCCTGCGGTCGCCTCCTCACCCAAAAAACATAACGCAAAGTCCCGCGCAGGGCTTTCCTCTGCAATCACTCACGCAAGGCCCTTCGATAACATTCTGATTGAACGGCAAGGTGCTGCAGCCTGCCTGGCGCCCAAATAAAAACCAAAGGCATTTGTAAAGAAAAAAATTCATTATTATTTGTAAATTTGTACTGTGCTAAAATGGCAAACGAAGCCAAACCAAAACACACCTGTCAATAAAAAATGAAAGTTTATCTCGATAACGCCGCAACTACAAAACTGGATGAAGCCGTATTGGAAGCCATGATTCCCGTAATGCGCGAGGAATATGGTAATCCATCTTCTATTCATGGGTCGGGCAGAAAAGTACGTAGCCTTATTGAAGGAGCACGCAAAACCGTTTCTAAGCTTTTAAATGTAACTCCAGCCGAGATCTTTTTTACTTCAGGAGGCACAGAGGCAGACAACACTGCTATAGTTCAAATAGTTGAAAATCATAATATTACACACGTTATTTCAAGTAAAATTGAGCATCATGCAGTTGAGCACACTGTAAGTGTTTTAGAGAAAAAAGGAAAGATAAAAGCATCGTGGGTTAACATGGATAGCAAGGGTAATGTTGATCTTATCCATTTGGAAGAATTACTAAAAAATAATCCTCGTTCATTAGTTTCGTTAATGCATGCCAATAATGAAATTGGAACGCTTTTACCAATTAAAGAAGTTGGGGAATTGTGCGCCAAATACGATGCATTTTTTCATAGCGATACTGTGCAAACTATTGGTCATTATCCTATTGACCTAAAAGATATAAAGGTTCACTTTATCACGTGCGCAGCGCATAAATTTCATGGGCCAAAAGGTGTTGGCTTTTTATACATCAATCATACCGTTAAAATAGATCCATTTATTAATGGAGGTTCGCAAGAACGCAATATGCGCGGTGGAACCGAAAATGTGTACGGAATTATTGGCTTGGCAAAAGCATTAGAGATCTGCTATAAAGAAATGGACGAGCATATTCAATATATCTCTGACTTAAAAGCGTATATGATGCAAAAATTAAAAGACTCTATTTCCGGAATGGGCTTTAATGGAGAAACAGAACCTTCAAAATCGCTTTATACGGTATTGAACTGCTGTTTCCCTAAACATGTCAATGCCGAAATGCTGCTTTTTAACCTCGATATTGCCGGAATTTACGCTAGCGGAGGCAGTGCGTGTACTAGTGGCAGCAACCAGGGAAGCCACGTGCTGCGCGGAATTGGAGCCGATATGGACCGCCCATCGGTACGCTTTAGTTTTTGTAAGCATAATACAAAGGAAGAGATCGATTTTGTTGTAAAAAAACTTGCCGAACTCTTTGCCATAGAACAAACAGCTTAAAAGAGCAATTTTTTTGCTAAAAAAGCATTTGGAATAACAAAAAAATCATTATATTTGACCCTCTAAAACTATAAAAAAGTAAGATGTTAATTGTACAGATAAAAGAAGGCGATACTATCGAGAAAGCCTTAAAAAAATACAAAAAGAAATTCGAGAAAACCGGAGTTGTTAAACAATTACGCGTTCGTAAGCAATTTACTAAACCTTCTGTTGTTCGTCGCGAGCAAGTTATTAAAGCGGTGTACAAACAAAAATTACAAGAGGGTACTTTAGATAAATAATATCTTTTAAAAGAATTTTCTGGAAATCCTAAGCTGAATGTTTAAATTCGGTTTAGGATTTTTTGTTTTATGGCGGCAAGTGGAGTAACAGTAACTGATTTTTTAAGTTACCTCAAAAAGGTAAAAAAGCTGAGCGGCCATACTATTATCTCTTACCAAAACGATCTGCAGCAATTCACACTCTTTCTTTCTGAAGAATGTGGTATTAAAGATATCACTAAGGCAAACCATCAAAATGCCCGCGGATTTATTGCAAAGCTTATTGATGAAAAAAATTCTCCTCGTACCGCTAACCGAAAATTATCTTGCTTAAAGGCCTTTTACAAATATTGCTTACAACAAGATCTTATTAAAGTAAACACTATTTCAAAAGTTCAGGGGCCCAGAACTCCCAAAAAATTACCAGTGTTTGTGGAGGAAGATAACATGGAAAAATTGCTAAAAGATCTAAAATTTGATGATTGCTATAAAGGCGTGCAATCCAAACTCATTCTAGATTTACTTTATCAAACCGGTATAAGGCGCTCAGAATTAACAGGTTTAAAAACCGATGATGTAGATATTTTTAACTCCGAAATTAAAGTTTTAGGCAAAAGAAATAAAGAAAGAATAATTCCCGTTAATATTGAGTTAAAGCGTAACCTCGAAACCTTTGTTAACGTAAAAAGACATATGGGTTTAACCAGCGAATTTATGTTTGTTACCGAGAAAAATAAACCATTGAGCGCATCCCAAGTGTATACTATTGTAAAAAAGTACCTCTCATTGGTTACCACATTGCATAAAAGAAGTCCGCATGTATTACGACACACCTTTGCCACACATTTATTAAATAACGGCGCTAACATTAATGCCGTAAAAGAATTGCTTGGACACGCTAATTTATCGGCCACGCAAATATATACACACAACACAATAGAGAAATTAAAAAAAACCTATTTACAAGCGCACCCAAGATCGGGCAATTAACTAACAAAAAAGGAGGAACAAATGACAATCAAAATTCAATCAGTGCACTTTGATGCCGACAAAAAACTTTTAGGATTTGTAAACCAAAAAGTAGAAAAACTAAACACCTTTTATGATGGAATTATCAATAGCGAGATCATACTCCGCTTAGATAAGAGCAGCAGCGCCTCTAACAAAATAGCTGAAATAAAAATGCATGGTAAGGGGCACGAATTCTTTGCCAAAAAACAATGCGCTTCATTTGAAGAGGCGACCGACCAAGCTTGCGAGGCCCTTAGAACGCAGGTTACAAAGCACAAGGAAAAAACCAAACTCTAATACATTAAAATACAATTTAAAAGCCGCTTTAAAAAGCGGCTTTTTTTATTTGGTGGTGTTTTAGAGCCGGAAACCAGAGAGGACACGGAGCCCAAGATTCTCTAACTAGTCGTCCCGCAAAAACTCTGTAAGCCTTGTTATTATTGAGTTTGTTTAAAAATAGTGCAATAAAAATCTACAAAAAAAAGTAAAAAAGGATTAAAAAAGCGGCAGATGTTTTTTAGTGTAAATTAAACCGTAATGCTGCGCCCGGGATAGAGCGAAAAGCCTTGTTTAGGGCTTTGCTTAATGTTTGCGCA
>JAWXAS010000167.1:0-23032 GCA_034439635.1 Bacteroidota bacterium
ACCCCGCAGTGCGACAAACATAGCAAAGTACAAACAAGCTTGAAGTGATAGCCCGATAAGGCGCCCAAATAATAAAAATACTTTTTGAGGTTCGACTATATATCCAAAACTTCCGCTTGGGTCAAAAGTCATGTATGGCTGATACCATAATTGTTTTGAGCCGTTTGTTTTGAGAACTGTAGGTGGAATAATAGAATCACTTGTCCAAACAAATACCCCTGAATTAAAACTGCCTTTTGTCCATAAAGCGCCACGCAAACCTTTTGTTGCATCAGTTGTTGCATTCACATCATTATAAATAGGCCCTATAGAATACGCGCAATTGTCACACAAATTAAACGAAAAGCTAGGAAGGTCATGCTTGGTCATTGCTGGTGAAGTGGTAGAAGAAAACGAATTTATATTTGAAAAAAACTGCATATCAACTCCCGGTGCGTTGACAGGAACTACAGTAGTTGATTTGTTTGCTCTAAAACTGCCAGAAATTGTGGTACCACTTTTTGTTGAACCACTGGCAACCAAGCATGATTTGGCTATATTTGCATCTGCACATCCCGGTAAAGAATTCCATAAGGCACCTTGAACATCTCGGGCAATATTTAATGTGCTTGTCCACATACACATACTATCCCAGCTAGAAATACTATTTGTGTTAGCATCATTTTTTCCAATAAAACCAACAATGGTCTCTTCATTTCCATTTGATATGGGATTATAACTCGGACTTTTACGGCTTACAAATGAATACGCACTTAAGCAACAATTGTACTGGAGTGGTTTGCTGTGGCTATATAAGTTTCCAAAAATATCATAAGAGCTGGTTAGTTTATAAAAAACATTACTAAGTATAGGTTGATTTGTTTTTTGTAAGTCAATAGGTGGAGTTAAAGAAACCGGTTTTGTTAACGAAAAAGTTTTAGCCGAGTTGGCATACAATTTGGGTTCAAACATGCCTTTTAGTTTATCTTCCATGTTTAATACACCGCTTGGTTTTCCGTTTTGGGAAAAACAAAATGTACTTGCCATTAAAAAATAGAATAAATTTTATCTTCATAAATTAAATTTACAAAAAAAAGAAATGGGGGGGGGTAAAAAGGAATTTGTAATGAAAAGCAACAAGTGGTATGTTTTGCTGAATAAGTGGTCGGAGTATTTTGTTAGGAAAAATTTAATGATTTTTTTAACCGCAATGGGAGCAATGAAAGAGGCAAACGCAATGGTCGCAATGCAACATAGCGACCATTGCGCTTCCTTTGCGTTCATTGCGGTTACTGCCTCTGAAAAATGGGTTAAACATTTATCCCAATCACTAACAGATCATCCAGCTGTTCGCGGTTGCCTTTCCAAATTGTAAAAAACTCGTTAAGGATTTTCATTTGTTCGTTGGCGGTTTTTGTTTTTACAGATACCAATAATTCTTTAAAGCGTTTGGTTGTTAATTTTTTATTGCTTTCGCTTCCAAACTGGTCGGCGTAGCCGTCGGTTGTAATAATTAGTGTATCACCTTTCTTTACATGAATGGTGTGTTCTTCAAAAATTTGTTCGTTGCTTGTAAAACCACCAACCGCTTGCTTTGTTGCTTTTATCTCGTCAACACTGCTAAGGTCGTTCTTTAAAATATATAGTGGGCGGTTAGCTCCGGCATAAGCAACTTTGGCATTTCCATTTTTGTCGCGCTCTATTCTTAAAACAGCGGCGTCCATTCCGTCTTTATTGCCACTAGTTCCGTTTTGATTCAGCGAACGTTTAACGTTGATGTTAAGTTCGTGCAATATTTCACCCGGGTTAACGGTTTTAGTTAAAGCTTTATCTAAATTCTCTTTGCCTATCAAACTCATAAAAGCACCCGGAACACCATGCCCAGTGCAATCAACACAAGCCACTAAAAATCCTTTTGGTGTTTCAGAGGCCCAATAAAAATCGCCGCTTACAATATCTTTTGGTTTGTAAATTATAAAATAGCTTTGTAAATTCTTATCCAACATTTCTTTCGAAGCCAATAAACTTTGTTGAATAAGTTTTGCGTAATTGATACTATCGGTGATCTCTTTATTCTTTTCTTCAATTACGTGATTTTTGGCTGCAAGCACTTTTGAGTTCCGTTTATTTTGACGGTAACTTCTGTACACAACAAAAATGGCTATAATGGCCATTAATAAAGCAATGCTTGAAGCAACGATCAGGATCTTTTGTTTAGAGTTCTGCTCGGTTTTTGTTTTTATTTGTTCTTGTTGTATAATTATTTCTGCATCTTTTTTTTCCGATTGATAAGTAACTTCTAACTCACTTAATGTTTGATTCATTTCTTGTTTGTATAATGAATCTTTCATTTCCACGTAATCTCCAAAATCCTGTGCCGCCTGTTTGTAGTCCTTCATGCGGCTGGCATTTTTGGCCCTTCCTATGATTCCATTCAAATAAAAATCATTATTTCCGCTCTGTTTGGCTATTTCAATTCCCTTGTTAAAATATGGCGCGGCCTCTTTGCTTCGATTAAGATGTTTTAATGCGTTTCCAATATTGATATTACTTCCGGCTATCCCTCTTGCGTTATTGGTAAGCTCCCTTATCTTTAATGCTTTTATCAGATATTCAAGGGCAAGTTCATTTTTCTTATCTTTCTTATAAGTTAGGCCAATGTCGTTGTATGCGCTAGCTATACCGCTACTATCTTTTAATTCAAGGCTTAAATCGAGACTTATTTTATGATGAGCGAGCGAACTATCGATGAGCGATCCATCTTTAAAGATATTCCCTAAAAAAACATGACAACCTGCTATCATCTTTTTATCCTTTACTGTTTCGTTTAATTTTAAGGAGGTATAGAAATGAGCAATTGCTGATTTGGCATTTTTAAGTTCATTAAAGCTTTTGCCCATCTCCATATGGATTTTAGCCATTTTGGCAAGGTCTTTATCTTTTTCAAATAGCTGAAGTGATTTAAAAAGACTCGTTAAGGCTTCGTTGAATTCGCGCATCAGATATTGTAAAGTACCGATTTTGAACAAGGCATTAGCTTTGTCCTTTTCCGATTTCATGCTTACAGAAAAACTATCAAGTACGTGAATGATCTTTTTTTGCGAAGACTTTCGCATTTTTTTAGAAAAGCTTTTATAAAAAAGATCTAATTTTTTTTCGTTATCCTCAATGGTTGGCACCAACCTGATCAAAGAGTCGATATTTTGGGACCTAAATCCTATTGAAATTATAAGGAAGGCGAATAAAATTAATTTTTTCATTAGTCTGCCTGCAAAAATGGATACTTGTAATCAGTTGGCGGTACCAATGTTTCTTTAATAGTGCGAGGACTCACCCAGCGCAATAAATTAATTTTTGCACCGGCTTTATCATTTGTTCCGCTTCCGCGAGCGCCACCAAAAGGTTGTTGGCCAACAACAGCACCTGTACATTTATCGTTAATATAAAAATTACCTGCTGCGTTGCTTAATTTTTTTGTAGCTAGTTCAATAGCATAACGATCTTGCGCAATAATAGCACCTGTTAAAGCATAAATAGAAGTTGAATCAACTAATTCTAGCGCTTCTTCAAATTTATCGCCATCGTAAACGTGTAGTGTTAATACCGGACCGAATAATTCCTCACACATGGTTACGTACTTTGGATCTTTTGCAACTATAATGGTTGGCTCAATAAAATACCCTTTGCTCTTATCGTAATTTCCACCGGCAATTATTTCAACGTTTGGATCTTTTTTTGCAGCATCAATATACTTTGCCAATTTATCAAAACTCTTTTCGTCAATTACGGCGTTAATGAAATTGGTAAAATCTTCTGTTGGCCCCATTTTCATGGTTTTAAGATCAGCGAGCATTAATTTTTTTGTTTGCTCCCAAATATTAGAAGGAACATACGCACGTGAGGCCGCCGAACATTTTTGCCCTTGGTATTCAAACGAACCACGTGATAAAGCAACTGATAATGCATTTACATCAGCACTTTTGTGCGCCATAATAAAATCTTTTCCTCCGGTTTCGCCAACAATGCGAGGGTATGATCTGTATTTATGAATATTATTTCCAATGGTTTGCCAAATGCCTTGAAATACTTCGGTACTTCCTGTAAAGTGAATACCTGCGAAATCGCGATGATTAAATATCACATCAGCAGCGTCGGGTCCGCCCGGATAAATCAAATTAATTACGCCATCAGGAACTCCTGCTTTTTTAAATACTTCCATCAATACATTAGCGCTATATACCGCTGTATTACTTGGTTTCCAAACCACCACATTTCCCATCAAGGCGCATGAGGTTGGTAAATTTCCGGCAATAGCTGTAAAATTAAAAGGAGTTAATGCATAAATAAATCCTTCAAGCGGGCGCCATTCTAATCTGTTCCAAACACCCGGAGATGAAATAGGTTGATCGGCATAAATTTCGGTCATGTACGCCACGTTGAATCTTAAAAAATCGATGATCTCGCAAGCGCTATCAATTTCGGCTTGGTAGGCATTTTTACTTTGCCCTAACATGGTTGCCGCATTTAATTTTGCGCGGTAAGGCCCTGCAATTAATTCAGCAGCTTTTAAAAATATACTTGCTCTGTGTTCCCAACTTAATGCTTGCCATTTTGGTTTTGCTGCCAAGGCCGCATCAATAGCCTGAGTAACGTGTGTTTTATCACTCTTATGAAAATGCCCCAGCGTGTGTTTATGATCATGTGGCGGAGCAATGCGAACTTTATTTCCGCTTTGCACTTCTTTACCGCCAATGTACATTGGGACATCAAGTTCTTTGCTACGCAATTCTTTAAGCATAGCTTGTAATTCTTTTCTTTCAGCGCTTCCTGCTGCGTATTGTTTTACCGGTTCGTTATGTGGAACGGGTACTTTATAAATTCCTTTAGGCATATTGAATGTAATTTTGTAATTTTAAAAGAGTATCAAATTTACCTGTAATTGCTATAAACTACAAGTAAAAATGTAAATTATTAATGATTTGATAATGACCTGAATTGAAAGGAATTACAAAGATATTTATCAACGTTTTTTTAGTAATTTCTATTGGAGTCAGGGCTCAAGTCAACGATTCTCTAAAGCGCTTTGAAGATTATAAACGCAGTTTTCATTATACTTACGAAAATGATCTCTTTACATCAACCGATAGGTATTATACACAAGGATCTTTTATAGAATTACGACACCCTGTTTTTGGAAGATCTCCTATTTCAAAATTGTTGTTGAAATTGTATCACAGCAAAAACAGCATGTATGGCCTTGCGTTTCGGCAAGATGTGTTTACCCCAAAAAGTATTTTGAATAAAACATTAGATTCAACTGACAGGCCTTACGCGGGTGCAATTTATTTTTCGCAAACATCAGTGTCGCAAGGGCGTTGGGCAAAACTAAGTGCAAGTATCGACGTTGGAGTTATTGGCCCGGCTGCTGTTGGTGAGGAGCAGCAAAAATTCATTCATAAACATACGCGCAATGATGAACCAATAGGTTGGGAAAATCAAGTGGCAAATAGTTTTATGGTAAATTATAATTTGTTTTATGAAAAAGGCGGTTTGTTATTGCCGTGGATAGATATTATTGGCCAGGCCGGATTAAAGGCGGGCGTTTTAAATACTAACGGAACACTTGGATTGTTAACCCGTTTTGGAAAGAAGCGCTCATATTTTGGAAGCACCAAACAAAGGCAACAAAGTTGGGAATTGTATGGCAGTGTTGGAGGAACGGCAACTTATGTTTACCATAACGGTGTTTTGCAAGGTGTTCCTTGGGCCAAAAGTGTTCATGTATTGCAAGCAGATAAGATCGAACGACTGGTTTATAAACTAAATGCGGGAATTACTTTTTCGATAAAAAGATTGAGTTTAACGTATTCAAATGCTTTTATTAGTCCCGAAATTAAAGAAGGTCTCGCTCATGCCTGGGGTTCGTGTAATATAGTTGTGCTGTTTTAGAATTGGTAATGAATTATGTAGTAGTTTTGCAGTATCAATCGCCTTCGGATATATTATAGTTCTGTAATTGCCGTAGTATTACTCTTCTCACTTCTCTGTTTTTTTAATTTAAAGCATATTAAGTTTGATTACGATTTTGAAGCGTTTTTCCCTAATGAGGATAAGGAATTAGAAGTATACAATAATTACCGAACCACTTTTGGTTTTGATAATGAATTTATACTGATATGCTTTGAGAACAAGAAAGGCATTTTTCAAAAGGATTTTTTACAAAAGGTTGACAAGTTCACACAGGAACTGGGAAGTATTGAGAATATAGTTCGCGTAAATTCGCCAACCAATTTAAAAAGTATTGCTTGGGGAGGATTGATGCCAATTCAAAAACGGGTAATGCATTTTGAAGACCCGGAATTATACAAAGAAGATAGCATTGAGATATATAATACACCGCATTTGGTGGGGTCTTTTTTTCCTAAAAATGCAAAGTCGCTAAGTATTTTTGCAAAAACAAAAGACCTGTTAAGTAAAAGTAAAAGCGATACGCTGGCAACAACAATTGAAAAAGCTATTTACAGCTATGGTTTTGATGAAGTACATTTTGTGGGTAGGGTGTTTGGACAAAAAGTGTATTTAGAGAATTTACAGAGGGAGTTTGTGATTTTTATTGTGTTTTCATTTATACTGATCATTATTTTTCTATGGTTCTCTTTTAAAAGTTTATATGGAGTGGTGGTTCCTGTGGTAATTGTTTTGGTTTCTATATTATGGACGCTAGGAATTATGAAATTTACAGGCAAATCAATTGATATTATGACGGTGATGTTGCCAACAATGATGTTTGTGGCTGGCATGAGTGATGTAGTGCATTTTTTTACAAAGTATTTTGAAGAAGTGGCCAAAGGAACTCCAAAAGCGAATATCTATCCACTCATTTTAAAGGAAGTTGGTTTTCCTACATTTCTAACACTCATAACTACAGTAGTAGGATTTTTGTCGTTGCTCTTTTCAAGTATTACCCCCATTAGAGATTTCGGTATTTATACCTCTATTGGTGTAGTGATCGCTTTTGTTTTGAGTTATACGTTTTTACCTGCGTTACTTTATTTTTTCACGCCAAAAAAGTTGGTAACGGTTCATGGTGCCAATAATAAAGCAACAAATGTGATGCGTAACGGTTTGTTTTGGATCTTTCGGAATCAAAAAACAATTTTGGTGATAACAGCCGTGGTTATGGTGCTTTCGGTGATAGGTATTTTTAAGGTGAAAGTAAATAATATTTTATTGGAAGATCTGAGTGATAAAATAAAAATAAAACGCGATTTCAATTTCTTTGATGAGAATTATAGCGGTGTAAGGCCTTTTGAAGTACAGATAACTTTAAAGGATAAAAGCAAAAAGGTATGGGATAGAGATGTGTTAGTGGAAATAAATAAAGTAGACGAATTCATTAAAAAGGAATATGGCGCAGGATTTATTTTATCGTTACCGCAAATTGTAAAAGGCATTCATCGCAGCATGGGCAATGATTATTCGATGCCCAAGGAGACAGAATACTTGGCTATTAAAGACGCTATAATCAATAATAGAAAGAATAGAGATTTAAAGCAGTTGATAAATGCAGAAGGCAACCAAACCAAGATCAGTGCGAAAACGCGCGACATGGGCAGTATGTTGATAGCTGAGCATAACAAACATCTTTTCGAGTTTATTGATAAGAATGTAAAGAAGGATCTGCTCGAATTCAATATAACCGGAGCAGCCCATTTAATGGATAGGAACAATGAGTACATGGTGAGTAATATGACGCAAGGATTTGCTTTCTCGATAATTATTATTGCCCTTCTAACTTTTTTCCTTCATCGCAGTTGGCGAATGGTATTGGTGTTTGTATTGCCAAACTTAATTCCTTTAGTGATCATTGCCGGATTAATGGGTTATATGGGAATTGAATTAAAGGCTGGAACGTCTTTGGTGTTTAGCATTGCATTTGGAATAGCTACCGATGATACCATACATTTTATTTCTCGCTTAAAAATTGAATTGGGTTACGGAAAAAGTTTGATGTACGCTTTTAAACGTACGTATTTTGAAACAGGTAAACCTATCATTCTTACCACTTTTATTTTATTGGGAGGCTTTATGAGTTTAATGACCAGCAATTTCCAAAGCACTTATTATTTTGGATTTTTAATTTGCATCACAATTATTGTTGCGGTGTTGGCAGATATATTTTTATTACCCGTTTTATTGTTCTTAATTTACCGTAAACCTAAGTCTAAACAATAAATGGATCTGGAGATCGTAAATACTAAGGATGGTTCAAAAAGTTTGTTCAGTAAAGTGTTTGATACATCCTATCATTCGTGGTACGGAGCTGTAACCGAAAACAAATATACTTTTGTTGAAAATGGTTTGGTGTATAAACATATGCAGGATTTAGAAACTATTAAGGTTTTAGAAATTGGTTTTGGCACGGGTTTAAATGCAATACTTACCGGAGTTTATGCTGTTGAGAACAACGTGGAAGTGATTTATTCGGGAATAGATAAATACGAATGCCCACGTGAATTGGTAGACGAACTAAACTATGCCGCTTTTTTTGATGCAACGTATAGCGACCTTATAAAGCATATTAATAATATGCAGTACGATACTGCCATAAAACTTCATGAGAAGTTTACGCTCATTAAATCGTTAGCTTCATTAAAGGATACCGCTTTTAGGCAAAATTACGATGTTATTTATTTCGATGCATTTTCACCGCGGCAAGTGCCTTATATGTGGACGCTAGAAGTTTTCAAAGAAATGTATAAGGCATTAAATCCGGGAGGGGTATTGGTTACATCTTGTACCCAAGGTCAATTTAAACGTAATCTTAAAGAAGCAGGCTTTGAAGTAGAAGAAATACCTGAGGCAACAGGGAAGAGAGAGATGACAAGGGGAATAAAGAAGTTAGACTAACGAGTGACGGAGTAAGATGAGGCGCAAGGATTCGTAATTCGTCCTTCATTCAATTATTAATAATTTAAATATATTGTATCCATGAATCGTTTTAATGTTCGCATATACGGCGTTTTAATACAGAACAATAAAGTTTTGTTAAGCGACGAATATATTAAAGGCAATCATATCACAAAATTTCCGGGCGGGGGATTAGAGTTTGGTGAAGGAACTGTAGATTGCGTTAAACGTGAATTTGTGGAGGAATTGAATTTGGAAATAGAAGTGGAATCGCATTTTTACACAACTGATTTTTTTGTTGCATCTGCTTTTGCTCCCAATAACCAGGTAATTAGCATTTATTATAAAGTAAAACCAGTAAAGCCTATCACGGAATCATTTAGTTCTAAAGCCCACGATTATAAAATAAAAGAAGGCGCGCAATCATTTAGATGGATCTCTTTAGATAAATTAAATACTGATGATCTAACACTTATTATTGATAAACGAGTGGCTGAAATGCTCTTAGATTAATCTTTAGTTTTTTGCTTTAAGCTTAATAACCATTTGTAAGCTTCCTCTTTATCTGTAAAAAATTCTTGAGGAAATCCTTTTTTTCCAAGCTCATGTAAATATTTGAACAAAGCCGCTTTAATAAAATTAGAAACTAGCACTGCTCTTGCAATTGTATGTTGAGAATTGTTTTCAAGCTTCGCCCTTTCTTTGGCTTTTCTGTCCATGCTCCAATTAGCTCTTCCATCCAATAATTTTAAAGCCGGTTTACCAAGTGTTATATGGCGCAGTACTAAATTAAAATCAACCACGTCATACTCATCTATTCTTCCACAACCCTTCATGGTAATAATAATAATATCGTTCTCGTCTTTATAAGCGCTTGCAATTCTAGTCTCCGTGATATTATTTTGGGTCATTTGGTAGATATAAGTACAAAAGAATGCAAAGTAACGCTGTTGTAAGGGATTTATGATAAAGCCATAATAAGTGGTAAGCTTTAGCGAATAAGTGGTGGGTTACGAGGTATAAGTGTAGTTAACCTAAGGCTTTTGAAGATAAAGCTTCTCTCCCTTGAGTAATTTATTTATGGTAGAAGCAATTCGCTCAATTTTTGTTTCTTCTTTTTTGGCGGAGTAGATCCAATCCAAATATTGTTTTTGTTCGGCATCACTTATAGTGTAAAATGCTTTTATAGCTTTAGGTTCTTCTTTTAAACACAAAATTAGCTCTTCCGGTATCTCAAGTGGTGTATTGTCTTCGTATAATGTTACATGAATAGTATCACCTTCTTTTTTCTTTATCACTTTTCGTATCTCTGCACGTATAGGTAAAAACAGAGTTCCTGCTTTCATGGGCATGAGATTGTATTTTTCTAATTTGTAGTTATCAATTGTTCCACTCACTCTTACAAAACCAAATTTTCGTTTTTTATTGGGAGGTATTCCAGTTACTACTACGTAGCACCAGCCTCCTTTGCCCGGATATTTTTGAATGATAAGTTTTTTATTGAAGAGGGTTTTTTCCATAATAACTTAAAAGTATGAAAAAATCGAAAACATCTGTTAATCCTTGGTTCCGAGGCTTTTGAAAATAAGTTTTATGTAAAATAGGGGTTAACTCTTTTAAAGTTGTCTTAGCTATATATGTTAAATCATATCTTTGCGGTAAATACCTTAAAGGTGGAATTTAACGGACCGGAATACTGGCATAAGATACAAAGTGGTGATAAGGACGTTTTTGAGAATGTTTTCAAAACGTATTACCAGGTATTATGCAATTATGCTTGTTCGACCGTTAAAGATATGGATGAAGCTGAAGAGGTCGTGCAAAATACATTTTTTAATATTTGGAATAAGAGGGATGTGCTGGAAGTAAAAAACCTGAAAGCATATTTATACCGTGCGGTACATAACGATTGCCTCAATAAAATAAAGCACGCCAAAGTGAGGCAAGTATACGCGGCAGATTATAAAGCAACCGCCAATGTTGGTTATGATGATGCATCACAAAAATTACAAGGAAAAGAATTGAGCAGCCAAATAAATAAAGCCATTGATAGTTTGCCCGAGCAATGTTGTAATGTTTTTAAATTGAGTCGTTTCGAGCATATGAAATATGCTGAGATAGCTGAGTATTTAGGAATCTCGGTAAAAACAGTGGAGAACCACATGGGTAAAGCTTTAAAACTTTTGCGTGTACAATTAAAAGACTATTTACCGCTTCTTATATTTTTATTGAACTTAAATTAAAATGAAGAACGAGTTTGAACATATCGATGATCTGATCGCAAAAGTAATGGCCAATGAAGCTACTAATGAAGAGAAGGTTTATCTGGAAAAATGGGCTTCAGAATCGGAGTATAATAAAGCGTTTGTTAGTGATGCTAGAAAATTATTTTCGCGTATAGATGAAGCAATACCATTTATTAAAGTGGATACAAACGCTGCCTGGAGTAAATTGGATACTTGTGTTAACGGAGAAGCAAAAGTAATTCCTTTATTTAAACAACGTGATTTTGTTCGCATTGCGGCAAGCGTTGTTTTGTTGGTTGCTTTGGGTTTTTTCATACAGTTTTTCTTAGATAGCGATAAGGTAGAACATCAAGTGTTCACTGCAAATGGATCTGTTGTAGAAACGAAATTACCAGATGGAAGTAAAGTATTTATCAATAAAAATTCGGAAGTATCATTCTCTATAAATAAAAACAATGTGCGTGAAGTAAAATTAAAGGGCGAAGCGTTTTTTGAAGTAGTTCATAATGAGGTGCAACCTTTTGTTATTTCGGTGGATGACATTTTAATCAAAGATATTGGAACTGAATTTAACGTGAAAGCATTGCCGGGAAGTGATGTAATAGAAGTGTTAGTGGAAGGCGGAGAAGTGAAGTTTTATTCAGAGAACAATGAGGGTGTAACGCTTGTAAAAGGAGAAAAAGCAAGATATGTTAAGTCAACTAAAAGATTTGAAAAAATAAGTACTGGTATGTTTGATAATACCAGTGCTTATCGTTCGAAAGTATTTAATTTCAACAACACTAAATTAAAGGATGCTATTGAACAAATAAATGGAATTTATCTATGTGATGTTCGTTTGGGCGATCAAAAAATGGCCAATTGTCCGTTAACTGTTAGTTTTGATAAAAAGGACATTGATTTTATTGCAAGCACTATTGCCGAAACTCTTGATATGAAAGTTGAGAAGAAAGACGGGATTATTATTTTAAATGGAGGAAATTGTCCAATTCCGTAAATAATGTCAAAGCTCAGCCTCATTATCGTTTTTGTATTCGCTTGCTTTTTCTCAAAAGCGGATATACCTGTTTTGGAAAGGGAAGTGAATTTGAGTTTCAGTAATGAGCCTATCGCTGGTGTACTTGAGCGAATAAAATTGCAAACTGGTGCAGTATTCTCATATCAATCTAATATTCTAAATGGTGGTGCACCAATCACTGCAAAATTTGATCGTAAATCCATTCGGGAGGTATTAAGCGTTATACTTCCAAAAAACCTCATATTCAAACCAAAAAATAGTTACATTATTATTAAGGAGCGTCCACTGGAAAAGCCTGCTGCAAAAACAGAATTAAGTGGTTATGTTTACGATGCTAGTACCGACAAAAAACTGGCTAACGTTACCATTTATGATAAAACCACTTTACAATCAGTAACCACAGATGAATATGGTTACTATTCTATCACCTTGCCAACAAAAAACCAGTGTTTAACCGTTAATAAAGAAAACTATCAAGACACCTGTCTTCCATTATTACAAGAAGGAAGCATCACTAGTTTTAGTATTTCACCTATAAAAAATTCACGAGATTCTCTATGGAAAAAACGAATTGGTGATTATAGTACAAAGACAAATAATCTTTTTAAACGCTTTAAAGGGTATGTAAATACTTTGAATGTAAGAGATACTTTGGATCGGAATTTTCAATTTTCATTAATGCCTTTTGTTGGAACAAATGGCTTAATGTCGGGTAATGTTTATAACCGCTATTCAATTAATCTGCTTGGAGGTTATTCTCGCGGAAACAAATTGTTGGAAGTAGGTAGTGTTTTCAATATTAATAAAGAGAATATGAACGGCGCACAATTTGCCGGCATGTTTAATATTGTTGGCGATTCAGTTAAAGGTGCACAGTTTGCAGGTTTTGTAAATGTTACTGGAAGATCGATCCAAGGCTTTCAAGGTTCCGGCTTTATGAATTCGAATTTTGGAAATGTAAATGGAGTTACAGCCGCTGGCTTTATGAATTTAAACGCTAAACAAGTAAATGGAGTTACCGGTGCAGGGTTCATGAATTTGAATGCAGGTAAATTGCAAGGATTGGCCGTTGCAGGCTTTATGAATGTATGTGGCGATACCTTACACGGCGCAACTGTGGCAGGTTTTATGAATATAAATAAAGCAAGCAAGCGATCTATTGAGGGTGCCGGATTTATGAACGTAGCAAAATTTGCGAAGGATAATTTTCAAGTGGCAGGCGTTATCAATATAACACATGAAGGTTCGAGTCGATTACAAATTTCAGGTTTCCTAAACAAAACGCCAATGCTTACCGGAATTCAAATTGGGATGTTTAATTATTGCGATTCTGCAAAAGGAATCCCTATTGGATTTTTAAGCATTGTAAAACATGGTTTGCATCAAGTAGAAATTTCGAGTGATGAAGTGTTTTATAGCAATGTATCCGTAAGAACCGGAGTGAAAGAATTTTATAACATACTCTCATACGGCATTCAACCAACAGGCCAAAATTTTTGGCATCTCGGTTATGGGTTAGGAACTTCGTTTAAATTGGTAAATAAGTGGCGTTCGGATATTAACCTCTCAACGCATCATGTAAATAGCGGCGGTTTTTATTTTGGAACAAGTGATCTATATAAACTTTATATAGGTACAGAATATAAACTCGCTAAAAAAATGTCACTCGCTTTTGGACCAACAATCAATTTATATGTAAGTGATGCAATTGCACTTGAATACGAAGGAACCTATAGTCATGTTGCACCATACGCTCAATACAACCATACCACCAAGGATGATTTTAATCTAAAAGGGTGGATAGGCGGTAAAATTGCTCTAAGATTTTTTTAAAAGAGAGTAGGGGTAAACATTTCTTCTCTTGTCATAGTATCAAATAGTAATATTATGACACAAGTAGGTTTATTTTTCGCAGCCGTTTTTATGACTTATGGATTGCGAGCGCAAACAGATAGTACATTAAAAAAGGATCAAGAACGGAATTTCCAGATCAGTTTGATCACGCCCATTGGTACAAACGGTATCGAATCCCCAAAAATAGTCAATAGAATTTCGATAAATATTTTAGCCGGCGCCTCAAAAGGTGTTAATGGAATAGAAGGCGCTGGCTTTGCCAATTTAACCATGCAAAATGTAATAGGCATACAGGGAGCTGGTTTTGTAAATGTGGTTTTAGGAGATGTAACAGGTTCTCAATTTGCCGGATTTACCAATGTAAGCATGGGCAATTTGAAAGGTGCACAGTTTGCAGGTTTTTGTAATTTAAATAAAGGTAAAATGAGAGGCGCGCAATTTGCCGGCTTTAGTAATTATAATCACCAACGCACCGAAGGCTTTCAAGGCGCTGGTTTTATAAATGTATCATTAGGTGATATAAAAGGCGCTCAAATTTCCGGCTTCGGAAATATAGTAAAAGGAAATGTTGAAGGATTTCAAGGGTCGGGGTTTTTTAACTATGCAAAAAAAGTAAAAGGTGCGCAGTTAGGCTTTATTAATATCGCTGATTCTGTTGATGGAGCCTCTATAGGTTTCTTAAGTTTTGTGAAAAAAGGATTACATCAAATTGAAGTTTCTGCAGATGAATTGTTTTATACAAACGTTGGTGTTAGAACTGGTGGTTATGGTTTTTACAACATACTTTCCGCAGGGTTTTCCCCGGTTAATGGAACAACTTTGTGGCATGTAGGTTATGGCGCAGGAACATCATTTAGAGTAAATGAAAAAATGCGGGCTGATATCATAGCTACCGGTCACCACGTTAGTAAGGGTTTATTTTACAATGGCACTAGTGAGTTATATAGATTGTATTTTGGTGTAGAATATAAGCTCGCTAAAAAATGTTTTATAGCTGCAGGTCCAACTTTTAATTTGTATTTGGGAGACGCTCTATTACCCGATTACGGAGCGAAGTATAGTAATATTGGACCATATACAATTTTAAATGAAACAAACTCAAGTGGTTTTAATTACAAGGCTTGGGTTGGTGGAAAAATTGCTATTCGGTTTTTATAAGAGTAGGGGTAAGCAACAATGTAAATGTCATATAATAAACAGTAACAAATGAGAATACTAAAATACATGATCATCCTTCTTGCTTTTGCTTCATGCAGAAAAGGAAGTATGTGGGGAATAAAAGGACAAGGAAATAATATCGCGGAAGTAAGAGATATTAATGGATTCAGCGGCATTAATTCTTCAATTGATGCTGATATTTCTTATATAAACGATTCAGTTTACAAGGTTGAAGTAATTGCGCAGAAAAACATTTTATTGGTGTTGGAAACAAAAATTGAAGGTGGTGATCTGTGTATCGATTTTAAACGGAATGTTTGCGAACATAACAAGGTTAGTTTAATTGTTCATTCACCAACACTCAAGCGAATAAAAATAAATGGGAGCGGAAATATGAATGTTCAAAACGCATTAACTACTTCTGATCTTGAATTGAAAGTTAGCGGATCAGGAAACATCTCTGTCCCTACAGTAAGTGTTCAAAATTTAACAGCAAGAGTAAGCGGTTCGGGATGGATCAAAGTAAATAGTGGAAACGTAAGTAACGAACACTTTTCGGTGAGTGGGTCCGGTTCTATTAAAGCGGAATTTGTTTTAGGTAAAACTGCTGAGGCAAACATAAGCGGCTCAGGAGATGTTTACTTAAGCACTTCCGATCGTTTAAGTGTAAATATTTCGGGAAGTGGGAATGTAAAATACCACGGTACTCCAAAAATAGATCTACAAATAAGTGGTTCTGGAAAAGTTATCAATTTGGATTAATTTAAATTTCTTGGAACGAAACTATCTTTCTCTTTTGGAGTGACCGAAGGCGGAGGATGTGATAAAAAAATAAAACAATGAAAAGATTAAAAATTATCATATTTTTTACTTTACTAAGTATGATTTCAAGATCGCAAATAACCCAAACAATTCGAGGAACGATTGTAGATAAAATTTCGCAAACCCCTTTGCCTGGTGCAGCAGTTTATGTGTTGGGATCGGAACCAATCATCGTTTCTTCGTCTGATGTGAGCGGACAGTTTAAATTGCAAAATGTTCCTGTTGGAAAACGCAGCATCAAAATAAGTTTTTTTGGCTATAAACAAGTAACTATGCAAAATTTAACGGTGAATGCTGGAAAAGAATTGGTTATTGCCGTAAGCATGGAGGAAGAGATCACTCAAATGAGCGAAGTAGAAGTTATTGCAAAAGCAGATAAAAATAAACCGTTAAATATTATGTCGGCCGTAAGTACTCGTGCATTTTCGGTTGAAGAAACGCAAAAATTTGCGGCAGCAGTAAATGATCCTGCTAGAATGGCTACTTCTTTTGCAGGTGTTGTTGGTGGCGATGATGGAAATAATCACATTTCCATTCGTGGTAATTCACCAAACGGATTGTTATGGCGAATGGAAGGTGTAGAGATCCCAAATCCAAATCATTTTTCAAACGTTGGAACTGCAGGAGGAGGTATTTCTATTTTGAGCGCGCAATTATTAGGGAATTCTGATTTTTCAACAGGAGCATTTGCGGCCGAGTATGGAAATGCATTATCTGGTGTATTCGATCTTAAATTACGAAAAGGGAATAATCAAAAACGTGAGTATACTATGCAGTTGGGTTTGTTAGGAGCTGATGTTGCTATTGAAGGGCCGTTCAAAAAAGGATACGACGGTTCTTATTTGGTGAATTACCGTTACTCTACTTTATCGATATTAGGAAAAATAGGTGTGCCATTAGGAGATGCCATCACCAATTTCCAAGATATTTCGTACAATATCACTTTGCCAACAAAAAAATTTGGGACTTTCAGTTTATTTGGTTTCGGTGGTTTAAGTTATCAAACAACGAAAGCAAAAACCGATTCGCTGCTATGGAAGAAAGATGAATTCACACAATTTAATAGTAAATTTTATGCAAATACAGGCGCAACAGGTTTAACGCATGTAAAATTATTAGGACATCAGGATTATTTAAAAACTGTGTTAGCAATCTCAGGAACGCAAAACGGATATAACGATGAAAAAATGCATTATGATTATAATACTTTCATTCCTCGCTATGAGCAAAGTTATACGCAAACAAAAGTAACCTTGTCTTCTGCATATACTCGTAAAATAAATGCATCGAGTAATTTAAGAATAGGATTTATTTTAAATCAACTAGGATATAATTTAATTCAACGCGAACCAAATGATAGTAATGTTTTAGTTGAAAAAATAAATGTAAAAGGAAATGCTCAAACGGCTCAGACCTATTTTCAATGGAATTATAAAGTAACACCAAAACTGACTAGTAATATTGGCGTGCATTATTTCCAAGTATTTTTGAATAATTCTAATTCAATAGAGCCGCGTGCCTCTTTAAAGTATGAGGTGGATCAAAAAAATAACTTGAGCATGGGTTATGGCTTACACAGTCAATTGCAGCCTATAGGTGTTTATTTTTCTCAAAAGCAAGGAGCTGATAAAACAATTACCACACCTAATCAAAATTTGGGTTTGAGCAAAGCGCATCACGCAGTTATTGGATATGACCATATTTTAAATTCGTTTTCGCATGTAAAAATTGAAAACTACTATCAGCATTTATTTAACGTGCCAATTAGTACAGATAAGACCAGTACATTTTCGATGTTGAATGTTACGGATGGTTATTATACCAATCAACTAGTAAATAAGGGTCTGGGAAAAAACTATGGCGTCGAATTAACTTACGAACGTTTTCTTTATAAAAATTTTTACTGGTTATTGTCGGGTTCGTTGTACGAATCGAAATTTAAAGCGCCAAATGGCAATTGGTACGATACACGCTTTAATACAAATTATGCGTTAACGGTTACTGCCGGAAAAGAATGGACATTGAGTGAAAGAAGGAAGAGCAGGATCATTGGTTTTAATATTAAATCTGTTTACGTAGGAGGGTTCCGTTATACGCCTATAGATCTTCAGGCTTCTAACGCAGCAGGTGAAACCAAATTTAAAGAGGATCAAGTTTTTGGTAAAAAGAATCCCGATTATTACCGCTTAGATATTCGTGTAAGTTTAAAACGTAATTACAAAAAATGCACGAGTACTTTAGCTTTAGATATTCAAAACACTACCAATCGGAAAAATATTGGCGGGCAATATTTCGATTCTAAAACGGGCGATATAAAATATTATTATCAAGCGCCTTTAATTCCTATATTGAGTTATAGAGTGGAGTTTTAAGGAAAAGTATTTGCAGCAAACAAAAAACCCCGATCTCTCGGGGTTTTAAATTTTATCCTAAATATTGTTGAAGTAATTTACTTCTGCTACTATGTCTTAATCTACGAATAGCTTTTTCCTTTATTTGGCGAACACGTTCGCGGGTAAGGTCAAATTTATCACCTATCTCTTCCAAAGTTAACCCATGGTTTAAACCAATTCCGAAGAATAATTTTACCACATCTCTTTCTCTTTCTGTTAAAGTACTTAATGCTCTGTCAATCTCTTTGCTTAATGATTCGTTCATCAAACCAAAATCCGCTTTTGGCGAATCGTGATTGATCAATACGTCCAATAAACTACTTTCTTCGCCATTAGCAAAAGGAGCATCCATACTTACATGGCGTCCGCTTACTTTCATGGTATCGCTTACTTTGTCAATAGGGAGGTCAAGCAGATCTGCTAATTCTTCAGGGCTTGGCTCACGCTCAAACTGCTGCTCTAATTTGCTGTATGCTTTATTTATTTTGTTTAAAGAACCAACTTGGTTCAGGGGTAAACGCACAATTCGGCTTTGCTCTGCCAACGCTTGTAAAATGCTTTGGCGAATCCACCAAACTGCATATGAAATGAATTTGAAACCGCGGGTCTCGTCGAAACGTTTTGCCGCTTTAATTAAACCTAAATTTCCCTCGTTGATCAAATCGGGTAGGCTTAAACCCTGATTTTGATATTGCTTTGCTACCGATACTACGAAACGAAGATTAGCACGGGTTAATTTTTCTAACGCACGTTGGTCACCATCTTTGATCTTTTTTGCTAAAATTACTTCTTCTTCGGCGGTGATCAATTCTTCACGGCCAATTTCCTGAAGGTATTTGTCTAAAGAGGCACTTTCACGGTTAGTGATCGATTTGGTAATTTTGAGTTGTCTCATTCTTACGGTTGTGTTGTTGTGTTAAAAAACAAAATTAATAAAAAAAGTAACTTGCCATAATCTAAATTAGACCAAAGCCAATACTATAACGAACAATAGGCTAAAAAGTTTCAGAAAATGGGTTGGCATTCCAGTAACCTGCCTTCCTGCCGGCAGGTTAAACGAATTTTTCGCCTTTATTAACTTTTACATCGTTAACAAAATTGCGAATTTGTTGTTCGTCTGCTTTTTTACAAATCATGAGGATATTGTCGCTTTCCACTACTATGTAGTCTTCCAGGCCTTGTAGCACAACCAGTTTGTCTTTTGGCACATGTACAATACAATTCTTACTATCATACACCATTACGTTTTTACCAATAACGGCGTTCTGTTTTTTATCTTTATTTATGTGCCCGTAAATGCTACCCCAAGTTCCCAAATCGCTCCAGCCAATAATGCTCGAACGTACATAAACATTGCTTGCTTTTTCCATCACGCTGTAATCAATAGAAATATTTTTACAGGTATTATAAGCGCGGGTAATAAAATCTTTTTCCTTAGGGGTGTTGTAAACGTTGTTGCCCTCTTTAAATACATTGGCCAATTCCGGATCGTGAGTTTCAGTAGCTTTTAAAATGCTTTTGGTGCTCCAAATAAAAATGCCTGAATTCCATAAAAAGTCACCACTTTCTACAAAAAATTTAGCCATGTCGTGATCAGGCTTTTCGGTAAAGGTTTTTACTTTATAAATACGCTTATCCTTTTCCTGCTTATCGCTTTCTTTAAATTGTATATAGCCGTAACCGGTATCAGGTCTGGTAGGTTTTATGCCCAGGGTTACAAGGCAATCCTCCTCAGAGGCCTTTTTAATGCAGGCTTTCATAGCTTTAACATAAGTGTCTTCCTTTTTAATAAGGTGATCGCTTGGGGCTACAATAGTTACTGCGTTTGGGTTTAAATTATGGATCTTGTAAGAAGCGTATACTATGCAAGGCGCAGTATTTTTACGGGCAGGCTCGCACAAAATGTTTGCTTTAGGAAGCTTTGGTAACTGTTCTTTAACTAACTTTTCATACGATTGGCTAGTTACAACAAATATATTTTCCTGCGGACAGATCTTCAAAAGCCTGTTAAAGGTTTGTTGAATCAATGTTTGTCCGGTTCCTAATACGTCTAAAAACTGTTTAGGATGCTGAGTTGTACTCATTGGCCAAAAACGTGTTCCAACGCCTCCGGCCATGATTATAGCGTAATTATTGCTCATTTAGGGATCGTAAAAGTACGAAAATTGTGGATAAGTAGTAGTAAATTAGTTATATTAAAGTTAATTACCTATCTTTGCTGCCTGTTCAATAAAAGTTTATCGACGAGTTCTAGTCGGCCATTGTGCGTTAACTGCGGTAAATTTTTTGGTAAGCAGTTAATTATAAACATAAAATCTACAAAATGACATTTAAAGAGCTTGGGCTCAATGATGCCCTAATGAAAGCTATTGAGGATCTTGGATTTGAGAATCCAACCCCAATTCAGCTACAAACCGTTCCATTATTAACAAGTAAAGACACCGATGTGGTGGCCTTGGCTCAAACCGGTACTGGTAAAACGGCTGCGTTTGGACTACCTATTTTAAACAAAATTGACACGAATACTAAGGATACACAAGCCTTAATATTATCGCCAACTCGCGAATTATGTGTTCAAATAACTAATGATCTAAAAAAATACGCCAAATACATGAAAGGCATTACTGTTACTTCGGTATATGGCGGTGCAAGTATTGTAAATCAAATGCGCGACATTAAACAAGGCTCTCAAATTATTGTTGCTACACCAGGTCGTTTAGTTGACCTGATCGAACGTAGAGCAGTAAAATTACAAACCATTAAAACGGTTGTATTAGATGAGGCAGATGAAATGTTGAACATGGGTTTTAAAGATAGCTTAGATGTTATTTTAGAGCAAACTCCCGAAGGTAAAAGCACTTGGTTATTTAGTGCCACCATGCCACGTGAAGTTGATCGTATTGCAAAAAACTACATGAGTAACCCTGTTGAAATTAGTTCGGGTAAACGTAATGAAGGTGCTGAAAACATTTCTCACGTATATTATCAAGTAAATTCGCGCGATCGTTATTTAGCATTAAAGCGCGTTGCCGATTTTTATCCGGAGATATTTGGAATTGTGTTTTGTCGTACAAAAGCAGAAACGCAAGAAGTTGCCGATTCGTTGATAAAAGATGGGTACAGTGCAGATGCATTGCATGGTGATCTTTCGCAAGGTCAGCGCGACTTGGTAATGAAACGTTTCCGTAATCGCACCTTACAAATGTTGGTGGCTACTGATGTGGCTGCTCGCGGTATTGATGTAGACTCGATCACGCACGTAATTAATTATAACTTACCTGAAGATATTGAAAGTTATACGCACAGAACCGGAAGAACTGCTCGCGCAGGAAAATCGGGTATTGCTATTGCTATTATTACCGGAAGAGATTCGGGAAGAATTAAAGACATTGAACGCATCATCAACAAAAAATTTGAGCGTGGTGTTTTACCTGATGGTTTTCAAGTAACCGAAAAACAATTATTTCACTTAGTGAAGAAATTGCATGATGTTGAGGTAAAAGATGAGGAGATAGAGAAGTATCTTCCAAAAGTTTACGAAGAATTAAAAGATCTTTCGAAAGAAGAGATCATTAAGCGTTTTATTAGCGAAGAGTTTAACCGCTTTTTTGCGTACTATCAAAATGCAAGTGATCTTGGTTCAGGCGGAGGAGAAGGTGGAAGCAATTCTAAAACATCGAGGTTCTTTATGAACTTGGGTAGTTTGGATGGCTTTAACCGTAACAGTTTAAAAGATTTCTTGGCCGAGATCTCAAAGGTTCACGGTCGTATGTTATTTAATGTGGATGTGAAAGGCAGTTTCTCTTTCTTTGAAACAGAAAGTAAATATGTAGATACATTCCTAGCTATAAATAAAGAGAATGTTGAATTCAACAATCGTAAAGTTTCCATTGAAGCAAGTGCTAAGCGCATGAACGATGGTGGCGGAGATGGCGAACGAAGAGGTGGCGGCGGTGGCGGCTACAAAGGTAAAGGCGGATTTGATCGCGAACGCAAAAGTAGTAGCGGTGGAAGCGGATATGGCGGAAGCAAAGGTAAATTTGGCGGACACCGTGAACGTAAAAGTGAAGGAGGAAGTGGAAGTGGAACTGGAGATCGCAAACGTTCGTTTGGCAGCAAGTCTGATTCTTACGGAAACAAATCATCTGAAAAGAGAACCTTTGGAAAAAGCGAGTTCAAGAAGAAATATTAATCACTTTCATAAAATTAAAAAGCCATTTCGTAAGAGATGGCTTTTTTGTTTTTGTGAGTTCAAAGAACCGATATGCCGCCCCTCTGGGGCTTTGTAACTTTTCGTATTTTGTTTTACCAATATTGTGTCCTTCTGGGACAGGAAGCATAAGGCTATATCATTAGCTTTTGATTTGGCCCCTATCGTGTCCCTCTGAGACACGGAAGTATAGGTTTGTGTGATTAGGTTTTGATTTGGCCCAAGATGGGTCAGGTATTGATAAAAGCAATACTTGTGAATTCAAAGCCCCAGCGGGGCAATATGTTTTTTATAAGCCTTCCTCAAAAAACATCTTGTTGTTCTGAAGCTTTCTAACTGTTGATGTAACGCTTATACCACTATTAGTTTCTCTGGCACAATGAAGCGTATGTCATAAAACATCAAGTGTTGATTTGGCCCCAGAGGGGTCAAGTATTGATAA
>JAWXAS010000168.1:0-17478 GCA_034439635.1 Bacteroidota bacterium
AAGAGAAAAATATTACAAATCAGATTCTGGTAAAGAATCTATAAAAATGAAATGGTTCCGTAGCTCAACTGGATAGAGCATCGCACTACGGATGCGAAGGTTTGGGGTTCGACTCCCTACGGTACCACAAGTAAATAGAAAAGCCCTTTGGATCTGTTTCGAAGGGCTTTTTGATTCATTCGACATCAAATTAATACTTAAAGCAAAGTGGAACCGAGCAGAGAACAAAAAAGCGATAAAATACTGGCAGAAGTAGCCAAACGCATTGCTCAAATTGAAAGTGGAGCAGATGCTGACGGAACCTTTGCCATATTGAAACAGTTGCAAGCCCTGTTTGAAAAAAACAGTAATACACACAACCAAGAACTCGACCTGATTAATTCTATTATTAAAAAAGAAATGAGGGTTTATTGGCGCACCAAATTTGCTAAGGATAAAAAACCGGTTGTTGCAAGATTGAATCAGCTATTATAAACCCCTTATCGACCTAATTATAGTTCGAGAAGTGAGTTTGGCACCCATCACATCTCGATTCGTACTCCACAAAACCCTTGATAATAGGGTGTTTTAGGCGGTTTTGTCAAAATAAAAGATTTTATATCAATATAATGTCGTATATTTGTACTCTTCATTAGAAGATTGTATCTCAATCTATTGTAGCCTCTCAATTACAATTCGGTATTTTACACTTTTCTTATCAAGGAAAAGGTATTTATGCACTAATGCATAAGCCCGAATAAAGTATATTAATAATAAAATGACATTTTCAGAACTAAAGCTTATCAAGCCGCTCATTGTGGCTTTAGATAAGATCGGATATAATACGCCCACTCCCATCCAAGAAAGATCCATCCCTCCTATTTTAGAAGGAAAAGATATTTTTGGTTGCGCTCAAACAGGTACAGGTAAAACTGCCGCGTTTGCACTCCCTATCTTACAACTACTACAAAACAAAAAAACTGAAGGCTCAAAACGCGTTATTAAAGCGCTTGTTTTAGCGCCAACACGCGAGCTTGCACTTCAAATTAGCGAAAGCTTTACTTCTTACAGCAAAAATTTAGAACTATCACACACAACGGTGTTTGGTGGTGTATCTCAACATTTACAAGTGAAAGATCTTAAAAAAGGAGTTGATATTCTTATTGCAACTCCAGGAAGACTATTAGATCTAATGCAACAAGGTTTTATAAATCTTAATAGCATCGAATTTTTTGTATTAGATGAAGCAGATCGTATGTTGGATATGGGTTTTATTAACGATATTAAAAAAGTGATTGCTAAACTGCCGGCAAAAAAACAAACCCTATTCTTTTCGGCAACAGTAGCGCCCGATATTTTAAAATTGGCTAATACCCTATTAAAAAATCCGGTTAGTGTTTCGGTTGATAGAGTTTCATCTACGGCAACTTTGGTTGAACAAAGCGTTTATTATGTTGCAAGAGAAGACAAACGCTCTTTACTTAAGCACGTTTTAAAGAACAGCCAAATTGAACACGCCTTGGTATTTACACGTACAAAACGTGGTGCCGATAAAGTAGCGAAGGAATTAAACAGTAACGGAATTAAAGCAGAAGCTATTCACGGTAATAAATCGCAAAACGCAAGAGAAAGAGCTTTAAAAGGCTTTAAGAATAGAAGCATTCGTGTATTGGTTGCTACAGATATTGCTTCAAGAGGAATTGACGTAGATAAATTATCGCATGTGATCAATTACGAAATACCTGAACAAGCCGAAACGTATGTGCACCGAATTGGCCGTACAGGTAGAGCCGGAAGTTCAGGAATTGCATTGTCGTTTTGTTCACTCGAAGAAAGAAATTTTTTAAAAGACATAAACAAATTGATTAAATCAAACATTGAAGTAGTTACTTCACATCCGTTTGCTTGATCGATACAAACAAATAAATAAAAATAACCGTTCGCGTAAAGCGGACACAAAAACAAAACAATGAAAAAAGGAACAGTAAAATTCTTTAACGAAGCAAAAGGCTTTGGATTTATTAAAGAAGAAGGTGGACAAGAAATTTTTGTACACGTAACCGGGTTAAAAGAAGAAATTCGTGAAAACGACCAGGTAGTATTTGAAGTTGAAAATGGCAAAAAAGGCTTAAACGCCGTAAATGTAAGCCTAGCAAGTTAATACTTACACAGAAGAGCAGGTCACAATGGCCTGCTCTTTTTAATTTAAAAAAATGAGACAACTAAAAATAACAAAATCGATCACCAACCGTGATGCCGCATCGCTTGATAAATATCTAGCCGACATCTCGAGACTGGAGCTTATAACCGCTGAGGAAGAGGTTCGTTTAGCGAGACTAATACGCGAAGGTGATGAAGCTGCCCTGGAAAAATTAACCAAGGCTAACTTACGATTTGTTGTTTCGGTTGCAAAACAATATCAAAATCAGGGCATAAGTTTACCCGATCTTATTAATGAAGGAAACGTTGGTTTGATCAAAGCGGCAAAACGATTTGATGAAACCAGAGGATTTAAATTCATTTCTTACGCAGTGTGGTGGATTCGTCAATCCATTATGCAAGCTGTTTCAGAACAATCGCGAATGATCCGCTTGCCATTGAACAAAATTGGCGCCCTTAATCGCATTAAACGCGCACAAGGTGTATTAGAGCAAAAATACCAACGCACTGCAAGTTTGTTTGAACTTTCGGAAGTGCTTGATATGTCGCAAGAGGAAATACAAGTAACATTGGCCGCTTCGGCATTACATGTGTCTTCTGATGCTTCTCTTCCTGGAAATGAAGAAAGTACATTAATGGAACTTATTTACGATAAGAACGAAGTAAAACCGGATGCTTTGTTGATGGAATCTTCGTTACAAACCGAAATAAAAAGAGCACTTGATACACTTAGCGATAAGGAAAAAGATGTGATCTTATTATTTTTTGGAATTGGACAAACCTACCCTCATACACTTGAAGAGATCGCCGAAAAATATGATCTTACAAGAGAACGCGTTCGTCAAATAAAGGAAAAAGGAATTCGCAGGCTTAGAATGGAGTCGAAAAGCAAGTTACTAAAGACCTATTTGGGTTAAGCTTTAATGATAGTAAAGCCCATGCAATTTATAAGTGAAGATAAGAAGGACATTCTTTTCTTTTCTACATTAAGGCAGCGAATAGACCTATATTTTAAATCCAATAATATTTCAAAACATTATAATGCATCAATGGTTATTAAAACCGTTGTGCTTTTGTCAGCATACATTCTTCCATTTGCAGCACTATTGATCTTTCAACCACCTTTTGCGCTTGCCATGATCATTTGGATCACGATGGGTTTAGCAAAATCAGGGATCGGAATGAGCATCATGCACGATGCAAATCATGGTGCATATTCTTCAAAAGCAAAAGTTAATCGCTGGTTAGGATCTACCATCAATCTTGTTGGCGGAATAGCTTTCACTTGGAAATTACAGCACAACATCATGCACCATACATATACAAACATTGTACATATGGATGATGACATTGAAGATAAAGCAGTAATGCGTTTTTCGCCACATACAAAAGTATTTCGTGTGCAAAAATTTCAATTCATTTATGCGTTTCTATTTTATGGTATCTTAACCTTGTATTGGAGTTTTTTAAAGGATTTTGTTCAGTTCTATAAATACACAAAAAGTGGCGTTAATAAAGATTCAAAAGCAAATAACAGAATTACTGTTGCAAAGATCATTTTTAGTAAGCTCGTTTATATTTTTATATTCTTTGTATTACCACTAAGCATTCTTAAAATGCCAGTTTTAAATTATGTTGTTGGATATTTGATCATGCAGTTTATTTCAGGAATTTTACTTGCTGTTGTGTTTCAATTAGCGCATACCGTAGAAGAAACTTCGCATCCTTTGCCAAACAAAGAAGGTAACATTGAGAACAACTGGGCCATCCATCAAATGAATACTACAGTTAATTTTGCTCAAGACAATAAATTGATTTCATGGTATGTAGGAGGCCTTAATTTTCAAGTAGAACATCATTTATTCCCTAATATTTGTCACGTACATTATCCGGAGATCGCCCATATAGTTAAATCAACAGCAAACGAGTTTGGAGTGCCCTATCTCGAAAACAAAACCATTGGCAAAGCCCTTAGATCGCACGTGCGAACTCTTCAAAGATTTGGTAAAATGCCATCTTTGAACGAAACGATCTCGTAAATCAGGACTTCTTTTAACGACCATTAACTTATTAATTTTCAAATAATTAAGAAGCTATTAACAATGTTAATTTGATGAAAACATATTTGAAACTCACAATATATGGGTATCTTTGCACAGCATTAATTTGACATATCATGGCTACAACACCAGTGCGTTTTATTGACGCTGACAAGGACAAAACTATTTTTTTTGCAACCTTACGGAAGAAAGTTGATTCCTATTTCAAGGAAAAAAACATTTCAAAACATTACAACGCTCAAATGGTAATTAAAACCATTATTTTGCTAGCGGGATATATTATTCCTTTTGCGCTTTTGCTTATTCTTAAACCCACTTTTGGTATCTCAATGCTATTATGGGCTATCATGGGTTTTAGCTTAGCAGGCATAGGTATGAGCATTATGCACGACGCCAATCATGGGGCATATTCGTCGAGTCATAAAACCAATTATTGGCTTGGTCACTCTCTTAATTTATTAGGAGGTTCAGTATTTAATTGGAAGCTTCAACACAACTTAATGCACCATACATATACCAATATTGTTAATTTGGATGATGATATTGATGATAAGCTTGTTTTGCGTTTTTCGCCTCACACCACTGTAAAATGGTATCACAAGCTTCAATTTGTATATGCCTTCTTATTTTATGGAATTCTTAGCTTGTATTGGACCTTATTAAAAGATTTTGTTCAATTCAATAAATACACAAAAGATGGCGTTAATAAAAGTACACCTGCCCAAAATCGCGTTATCCTTTTCAAAATAGTGCTTAGTAAATTATTTTATTTCTTCTTCATCATTTTTGTTCCTGTGTTCTTTTTCCATTTACCATTATGGCAAGTTGTGGTTGGCTTTTTATTAATGCACTTTATTGGCGGGCAGGTATTAACTGTGATCTTTCAATTGGCTCATACTGTAGAAGGCACAACACATCCTTTACCCAATAGCGATGATACTATAGAGAATAATTGGGCCGTGCATCAAATGAACACTACAGTAAATTTTTCACGACGCAGTAAATGGATTTCATGGTATGTTGGCGGATTAAATTTTCAAGTTGAGCATCACTTATTCCCAACCATTTGTCATGTTCATTATCCCGAAGTTTCCAAGATCGTAAAAAGCACAGCCGAAGAATTTGGTGTTCAATACCTCGAAAATGAAACATTTTGGCAAGCCTTAACTTCACACGTAAGAACGTTACAACGTTTTGGAAAGTTGCCGGATATTAATGAGGCACTAGGTTAGTTTTCATAAGAACACTATATTTACACATGATGATCACACGAGTTTTAATCGCATGCCTATTGATCTCAACAGGCTTAGATGCGCAGAATAAAAAAAATAAAAAAAATTCAAGTTCAGTTGAGAAAAACACCGCTCTTCCAAACACCTTTGAAAAAGGACAGGTTGATATTAATATTGGTATAGGCCTTTTAGCAAATGGATATTATTATACTAGGGGTTGGAGAACTAGCCCTCCATTAAATATATCTATCGAAAAAGCTATCACAACAAATGTAAGCCTTGGTGCTTATCTGGCTTACGTGAGATCTAGTTATAGAACTTCAGCTGACTATATTTATAAAGACAATAATAACATTTGGGTTAACGCACACTATAACGACAAACATACAGTTACCTATGGTGTATTTGGACTTAGAGGAGCCTTTCACTTGGCTGAGTATATTCAAGTAGAAAACCTTGATGTTTATGCCGGGGCAATGCTTGGTTATTCATTTGCAAAATATAAATGGACAACTGACAATAATAACGGAAGGGTTAACTCTTATTCGTCCTCAGGTTATGGCGGTGTTGTAGGTGCTTTTTATGCGGGTGGGAGATATAGATTCACCGAGAAATTTGGTGTTTATGCAGAATTTGGTTACGGCTTAGCCTATGGCAATATAGGTGTTAATTTTAAGTTTTAATCTTACCCCCACGGTTAATTGCTGATTATAGATTAAATTGTTATTTTTAAGCAATACTCTATCATGAAGAAATATTCATTTTCCCTTCTTTTTAGCCTTTTAGGCATTTCATTTTACTCTCAAATTGAAGAGTTTAAGAACGATTATATCCCACTGATGTCAACAGGAACACTTCCTGAGATATACACCAAGTCGGCCTCCGAAAAAACTAATGCTGATATTGACGCCTTAAATAAAACCAAAGGCGTAACAAATCGATCGGCCAAAGAAAAATTTTACCTCAATTCAAATTTTAGCCAAGATAAAGTATTACGTTCGGGGAAGATCCTTTTCAATGGTCCACTTTCAAATTACGTTAACAAAGTGGCCGACGAGGTTTTTAAATCGGCTCCTGAAGTGCGTAAACAGCTCCAGATATTTATTGTAAAAAGTGATGTTGTGAATGCGTATTGCTTCGACAATGGTATCATTCTTATAAATATTGGATTATTGGCGCAACTTGACAATGAAGCCCAACTGGCATTTATTCTAGCGCATGAGGCTTCTCACTTTGTAAAAAAACATTCGCTCGAAAGTTATGTTCACCATAATACACGCCGTGGAAGATTTAGTACAAACGTGGATTGGGACGAATATAAATACAGTCAAGAATCGGAGTTAGAAGCAGATATTCAAGGTGTAAAGTTCTTTAAAGAAAGTAAGTATAGTTTTAAAGGTATTCCGGGCGCGTTTAATGTGCTTAAGTATTCGTATTTGCCTTTTGATGAGATCCCTTTTGAAAAAACCTTCTTAGAGGATTCTAATCTTGTTTTCCCTGCTGATTATTTTTTAAAGCAAACGGCAGCAATTAAAAAAGAAGAAGATTATGATGATTCAAAAAGTTCGCACCCTAATATCAAAAAAAGAAAAGAAGCAGTTGGAAAAGAGCTAGGAGAATTTAATGAAGCCGGCCGCGAAAAATTTATTTTTGATCAAAATGAATTTTACAAAATAAGAGAGATGTCGCGCTTTGAACTTTGCCGTATTGGCCTATTAGACCGTGATTATGCGGCTTGTTTGTATAGCTGCTATATGCTTCAAAAAAAATATCCTAATAACGAATATCTAAAAACAACTATAGGTAAGGCCTTATTTGAAGTTGCGGCATTAAAAGCCCCAGAAAATTGGAATTACCGAAAAGTATTAAGTTTAGATATATTGGATAATTCGGAAAGCAAGAGCGTTTATTATGATTATGATGCTAAAGAAGGAAGCTCTCAACAGGTGTATCATCTTTTAAATAAAATGGATGCCAGCCAAATGGCCGTTTTAGCTCTTAACTACAATTGGAAACTTCGAAAAGAACTAAAAGAAAAGAATACAGCTGTGAATCGCCTTTGTGATTCACTTTTTGTTCTTTTGGCTTTAAATAATAGTAAGGACATTTCTTATTTTAACCGAACAACTCGTAGAGATTATCTAAACGAATTATTAGGAAAAGGCCAACCCAAATCAGATACAGCAAAGAAAGTACAAAAATTAACTTCGCTTGCCGATATTGACGAGGCCGACAGCGATAGCAAAATAAAACGCATTGAAACCAGTACAGAAAAAAAGGAACTTAGCGATCTTGGCAACAGAGATAGCATTGCAACCTCTAAACTAGATCAGTATTTTGATAAATATGTATTTGCAGATTTTTTGAACGACCAGGTTTTTGTCAGTAAATACGAAGCAGCGGTTGCTGTTCACGAAGCAGTGATAGCCCATAGCAAAAAATTAAAGCCAGATCCAACATACACCAATAAAGGAGGACTAGGAATAGACAAAATTGTAGTTCTTGATCCTTTCTACCTTAAATTCGATCAGCGCAACGGTGGAAGCATTCGCTACTTTTCTTCTGATGAAAAACTTAACGAGTATGGTGATGTACTAAAAGAGAACGCTCAAATAGCAGGATTAGAATTTGATTATGTTGATTCCAAATCTTTGAAAAAAGAAGACATGGACAAGTACAACGATTTTACACTCTTGAATGATTGGATGGGAGAATTTCTTAATCACAACTTTAGTACAAATGCTTTAGTATTGAATAATGAAGCAGCTAAAATGCTTCAAGAAAAGTATAAAACAAAGTATATGCTTTGGACCGGTGTTATAGGTGTAAAAGTGCCAAAACAAAATATTGGAGCTGCTATACTTGCAACATTTTTATTATACCCAGCCCCTTTTACGATCCCTTATCTTCTTAAAAAAGAAGAGATAACCTATTATGTGGCGGTATTATATAATCTTGAAAATAATAAAGTACAATTCTACCAAACTGTAAATATGCGCCTTAGTGATACTCGCGATTTTTTAAATGCGTTTGTTTACGACACCATGAACAAAATAAAAAAGCAACCCAAGTATAAAAAATAAAAGACATATGCGTTACTTAGCAATCATCATTATATGCATTACTTGTGTTCGTGTAAACGCACAAATGGTTCCGGGTTATCAAGGAAAAAAAGGAATTATTTCATATCAGGTAAATATTTCTCCGGCGCTAACTAGACCAACTTTTTTAAATAGAGTAAAAGACAATGCAAATTATCCTAAGGCTGATGAAACTATTTTTATTACACCATTCAACTTCACTCACGGGCTTTCATTTGAAAGAGTTTTAGGTCGTAAATTTGCTTTAGCTTTTGATTATAATTTTGTTGCTACAAAAGATTATATTGTTTTTTCGCAAAAAATAAGAGATGATCTTTCAGGTATAGATCAAACTTACCAATTTAGCAATGCACAAGTAAATATTTTTGGACATTATTTTGTTGGCTCAATGGTATTCTATGGCAAACGCTCGTTAGCGCCTTTTGGAAAGTATTTCAAAATTAGTGTTGGTCATTGCGAAATGTTCAGCAAATTTACTCAAGCAACATACACCACAGAACCAACAAGCACAACATTACCAAGCACAGTTTATACGTTCAACACAAAAGATGTTACCTATGGCTTAGCGTCAACCAACATTGGCTTTAGTTTTGGAATGAACCGTATTTATTACAACCGATTAATTATTAGTAGAGGAATAGCATGTAACTTGGTTTTAAGACCATACTATAGAGAAGATGCAGGAAATAATGCTCATGATATTTTATTTAGAAGAGTTAGAGCTCACGATGCATTTACCTTTTACTTAAAAATAGGCTATCTGCTTTAATTATACAGTAAGTTCAAAGAAACTTCCATTCTCAACACCGTACAACTTACCGTTAATGAATTTGATCTTGGATAGATTATTGAAAGCAATTCCTGAACCACAAGCATTTTTCCAGGTATTTGAAGCCGAATCATAATAAGAAATAGAATTATAAGTACAGGCATATAATTTACCATTATAATATTCAAGGTCTAAACACTGGCTTGAAAGATTATTAGCTCCAACTTTTACCCAATCAGTGCCATTAAACTCATTCACATAATTGCGAGGCATTGAATTATTTCTATTGCTTGTCATTGAACCGCCACAAAAAAGTTTACCATCAGCCTGGATCATATCATTGCAATAGCCATTAAATCCTGTTCCAACAATTGCCCACAATCCACCATTTGAACTCACTACATAGCCGGTAGCATTTTGAGATGTTATGTACCAAGCTGAATTAAAATATTCCATGCGTTTTGCTGTACTTGTATTTAAACCGCCTACTTGATTCAGTGCAGTGTTATTAGTACTAAGAGATAAAATTGGTGTGCAATAAGCCTGATTTACTTGGATAAAGTCGCCACAAAAATAAATATTACCGCCCTGCTCTCTTACAGAGCGAACTCCGCCGTTTAAATCCAACGTATAAGTAAAGATCGAGCCTGTTGGTGTTTTTCGTGCAAACTTAAGATTCGAAATTGGAGTAGCGCTATAGAAATTACCGCCTAAATAATGATCTCCATTTGATGATTGAAAAAGCGTATAAATTTCGTTTGATAATGATGAGATATCAAAAAAACAATTCGAATAAGCAGTAAAATTATTGCCATTAGAATTAAAACGAACAATCCCAGTTGTACTAACACTAAAGCTGTAAACCGAATCGTCAAAATAACCAACTAAATATACCTTAGAATTATCTGTACTATCAACAACAATATCGTTAACGCGATCATACCCTGTTAAATTAGCTCTTATGACCTTGTTACGATAAAGACTCGGATCATATCCCGGAGGAATGTGAGTTTGCTTATCGCTTATAGGAATTGGTTTTCCGGGCTCTGATTTTTTACAGAATTGAAAACTTAATACGACAATAATTACGAAAATTAATTTTAATAGCTTCATTGTACATCAAATATAATGAATTTTTGAAAGCATGCAAAGTCGGGAAAAGATTGGTTTGGGCCTCTTATTCTATACCAAAATACGACAGCACATGGGCTAACTCGGTATCATTAGCAAATGATATGGTAAGTTTTCCTTTACCGTTAGCACCACGTTTAAAGCTGTAGTTTTTACTGAAAATAGCTTCCAGTTTTTTTGCAACCGCTTTATCTTCTATGGTTAATGGCTTTTCGTGACGCGTAATTTTAGGGCTTAACTTTATTTTTTCGCCGCGAGCAAGTTCTTCAATTTGACGAACCGAAAGCTCTTGCTCTAATGCTAAAGCAAAAATAGCAAGCTGGCGGTCTTCGTTATCAATATTGATCAATGCTTTTGCATGACCCATTGTGATCTCGTTGTCGCGTAATGCTTTTTGAATTGGTGCAGGTAATTTTAAAAGACGTAAAAAGTTAGTTACAGTACTTCTTTGCTTCCCAACTTTCTCACTTAATTGTTCTTGAGTTAAATTACACTCGTCAATTAAACGTTTGTAAGACAAAGAAACTTCAATGGGATCAAGATCCTCACGTTGAATATTCTCAACCAACGCCATTTCAAGCATTGCTTGATCATCTGCCACGCGAATATAAACCGGAACTTCGCGCAAGCCTGCCATTTGCGAGGCACGGAAACGACGTTCGCCGGAAATTAGTTGGTAACGGTCATATCCAAGTTTACGCACTGTTATTGGCTGAATAATGCCATGCTGCTTAATGCTATCCGAAAGTTCTTGTAAAGCTGTTTCTTCAAAATTACTACGTGGCTGAAATGGATTTGTTTCAATATCAGCTATTTTTATTGTAGAAACCGAATTCACCGTTGGGCTGCCTTCTCCTACTCTCCTTGTGGTAATATCTGTTTTAGCGTTCTCTAATAAAGCGCTTAATCCTCTTCCTAGTGCCGGTTTCTTGCTCATTGTCATATCTTATCTTCTTAATTCTTATATCTTACTTCCTATACTATCAACTAAATGTCTTCGCTCAATTCTTCTTGTTCACTAACAGCAATGGTACGAGCCTTATCGCTAATTTTTGTCATTCCGTTACGTTGCAATAATTCTCGCGCTAAATTCAAATAGCTATTAGCGCCTTTACCTGCCACATCGTGCATGATAATGGTTTTACCAAAGCTTGGTGCTTCTGCTAATTTTGTATTGCGATGTATCAATGTATCAAACACCATATCTTGGAAATGTGTTTTTACTTCTTCTACTACTTGATTTGCTAAACGTAAACGTCCATCGTACATGGTTAACAATACACCTTCAATATCCAAACTTGTATTTAAATGTGTTTGAACGATTTTTATGGTTTGTAAAAGTTTGCCCATTCCTTCTAATGCAAAATATTCGCACTGTACAGGAATAATTACGCTATCGGCAGCAGATAATGAATTGATAACTGTTAATCCAAGTGAAGGACAACAATCAACAATTATGAAATCATATTTATCTTTTATTTTATCAAGTGCTTTCTTCATCATGAACTCACGATTGGTGAGGTTCACTAATTCCAATTCAACACCAACAAGATCAGCATTTGTAGGCAATAACCACAAATTAGGTGTATCGGTTTTTAAGATCACATCTTTTGGATGAACGCTATCAATGATGCATTCGTATAAGCCTGCTTTTACATTAGCAGAGTCTATACCAACGCCTGATGTAGCATTTGATTGCGGATCGGCATCTATCAATAAAGTTTTATATTCCAACACCGCAAGGCTGGCAGCTAAATTAATAGCAGAAGTTGTTTTTCCTACGCCTCCTTTTTGGTTTGCTATAGCAATTATTTTTCCCATGTTATATCGTTTCTTTTTGTTTACTTTTTTAGTTGTGCTCCTATTTCCATGAGGGTTAATTTTTTTCCTGCCCTTTCGAATTTAGAAACCGCTTCACTCTTATCTATTTTAATGAACCCAAATGTATCATAATGCATTCCGATGATATCGTTACAACGAATAAAATCGCAAGCTATAATGGCATTATCAGCTCCCATTGTAAAATTATCGCCGATAGGTAAAAATGCGTAATCAATTTGCCTGTAATCGCCTATTAGTTTCATTTCGTAGGTTAATGCTGTATCGCCTGCGTAATAAAAATTTCCTTCTTCACTCTCTACCACAAACCCCATTGGATTTCCTCCGTAACTTCCATCGGGCAAACTGCTACTATGTTGCGCCACAACGCACTTTACATCGCCAAAATCCAACTTCACTTTTCCTCCATAATTCATCGGATGAATATTCTCTACTCCTTGCTTAGATAACCAATTATGGATCTCCCAATTACAAATAACTTTGGCCTTTGTTCTTTTTGCAAGAGCCGCTGCATCGGCAATATGATCTTCGTGCCCATGGCTGATCAATATATAATCTGCAGCAACTTTGTTTACGTCGATGTTTTTTGCAAGCTCATTAGCACTAATAAATGGGTCGAACACCAAGTTCTTTCCTTTTACTTCAACACCAAAACAAGAGTGACCGTAGTACGTAATATTCATAAATGATTTAGCGGAATTACATTAAAACTCCTTGTTTGTAAAGTTAACCGATTATGGCAATGAAGCTGGGCAGAGTTTTTAACAAGAGCGTTCTATTATTGACATTGTGTTGATAAATATTAACCCCTTTCAACAGGATAAATGTGAGGCACTTAAAGCAAAAAAGGAAGCTCAAAAGCCTCCTTTTTAATTTTTATTTTTCAAGAGTTTGTTATTCGTACATGCGGTTGTACTCGCGAACCGAATTTGCAACAGCTTCTGGCTTAAACACGAATTTATCCATATCGCTCCAAATCATAGCCTGATCCTTCATGTATGGTTTTAATTCTTTTTTGTAGAATTTCTCATTGATCTTTTTCATATCCCTTAACTCCCTATTTTCTTCATCTGCCTTGCTGTCTTGAATATAGTATTCAGCTGCTATAACCGCCGCGCCGGCAAAAGTTGTTGGATATTTAACTTCCATTAAATTTAAACGTCCTTTAGCCAAGTAACGCATATATACCTCGTTTTGAGCATCGGCAGAATACAACATAAAGTGATTGTTTCCAAAACCATAAGCTTTTGCCTTTTTGGTAGTGATTACTACAACTTTTGTCGTTCCTGGTGCTTTAAAATTGATCTGTTTATATAGATCTCCTTCGTTATCAGGATTGGTTTGTATCTCTCCTCTAACGGTATCGCCTTTAGATGTAACATAATAACCCGGCTCAAGTGTTGGAGCCATTTTTGGATTTCCCTTTTTGCCTCCAGGTTGCGCTATGGCAATAGTTGCAGCAGTAATAAGTATCAATGAAAGTAGTTTTTTCATGTGCATGCTTTTTGAGATAATTAATTAGATGTAAATATATATTTTATACCAGAATTATGCAATTATCATGCCTGATTATTGACGCTTTTTATGATAAATTATTATAAAATCATTTATCGAGGATGATCCTTCCTTGTCTCCAGTAATCAACCATATCAAACCAAGGCGCTTGATAAATATAAGAGCGCTGCAAAATATAATCGTTATCGCTAAATGGATTTTCTGTTTTTTTAAAAATAAATTTCAAAGAATTTACGTCGGTCTCCGGACCATAGATCCACATTTCTTCATTTTTACTTCTGTATAAATTCACCGGGTCGCCAAAATTCACGTAAATCATTCCTCTATCCGTTTTCCAGCCTTGCGTATAGCTTGTATAAGCTTTATTAGCTTCCATTACTCTATTATAATACTTTCTTAAAAGCTCCTTGGCTCGCTCATTACTTCCGCCAATGGTTAACCAAAAATTATCAATGCATAGTTTTTTATCTGTAGCGTTTTTACAGTTTTCAAATTCTACTTTATTCATTATGTAACGTGTGCAATTGATCATCTCGCCAATATCACTAACGCCCGGATAAGCTTTTTCAAAGGTAAATAAGGATAAACCATCTTGCTCAGCACTTAATGACCTTAAATGATAAAACCCGCGTATTGGCATAGTTAATTCAGCACTTTTTTCAAGCCTAACTGTAAATGTACTATCCGGCTTATATTTAAACTCATCGGGCTTTACAGTAGAGAAAGGCGGTAATGCAGGGCCAAACTCTTTAAAAAAACAATCTACATAAACTATCTGTCCTTGATTTACATTTGATTCAATTCTTACATTATCTCCTGCAAAAAAATTATTTGTATAATTAACCTTGTTATTACAGTAAACCATATAATATTGCGCAACATTTTTATTCCGTTTACTAATTACAATAGGATTAGAATGTTTTAGGTTCTTAAAATTATCAATCACCCAAAGATCAACATAAGCAAAACTTGTTGGTTTTACTTTTAAACTAAATACACCTTCTACAAACTTATCCTTTCCTGGCTCAGGAAGCTTAAACGAAAGGCCCACTGAAGAGCTATCAATAATAGCACGGCTGTTTATCTCCGGCAAAACTTTACAACCCACAAGTAAATTGGCATAAAAATTTGAGGTTGTATCAACCCTTTTAAACATTAAATTTTCGGTACTGATCTTATAGTAAATACGGGTAAGACTATCGTTTACATGATACACCCTGAGATCGATATCCACCTGATCTTTTTCAGTGGCGAATACTTGATTCTTTAAAGGCTTTGAATTGTAAGACTTTACAGACCTACACGATACAACAGTCGTAAATAAAGCAATGCCAACAAAGAAAAAAGTGTATGTAAAACGATTGAAGTTCACCAAGTAAAAATACGATTAATTATTTATAAAATCCTCACGCCAATCATCAATAAAGTGATGATATATGGGGTATGAATTAGTAAAAATGCATACCTTTAATGCAATGAAGACAAGGTTTTATTTATGGAAAATTGCAGGAGTTGTGCTTTTATTGCTATTAGCCTTCCTTTTTTTTAATATTGTTATCTACGTACTCATTTCAGCTATTCTTTTCTTGATAGGATCACCTATCACCAAAAAAATTGAAAGCATCAAAATCAGGGGAAAACACATTCCTGACGCCATTTCAGCTGCGCTTACTTTGTGTAGTATTGCTTTGATTGTATTGTTATTATTTAAAATGATAGTTCCGCCGCTTATTACACAGGTAAATCTTTTATCTAATTTAAATTTTTACGATGTGCTTCATAATATTCTTGCACAGTTTCCGGGATTAGATAATACGCTTAAAAGTTTAGGAAGTGCTGATGATATCAAGCTTGCTCTTTCAACGCAACTAGATTCTTTTCTTAATATTTCGAATGTAAGCTGGGTGGTTAACAATCTTTTTAGTTATACAGGCACTATATTAGGCGGTACTTTGTGCGTGCTCTTCATTACCTTCTTTTTTTTAAAAGATGAAAGACTATTAAAAGAAAGTATTTTAACGGTTACGCCAAGCACTTACGAAAATTCCATACAAGATATTTTACACACCTCTAAAAAAATGTTGAGTAAATATTTTACGGGATTATTTATTGACATGTTGATCGTTGGAACGCTTGCCGGCTCGTTAATGTGGGTTATGGAAATTGATAATGCGCTCATTATTGGGTTTACTGCCGGCATATTAAACGTGGTGCCTTACATTGGATCTGTAATAACGATGATAGTTGCTGTTTTTTTAGGTGTGAGTGGTTGTATTGCACAGGGCGAATACGCGCTTATCATGAGTACTATCACCAAAATATTTTTCGGTTTATTAAGTATCAATTTAATTGACGGCTTTATTTTTCAACCTTTCATTTTTTCAAATTCGGTAAAAGCGCATCCATTAGAAATATTTATTGTTACCCTTATGGGAGCAACCATTGGTGGAATCGCCGGAATGATTGTAGCCTTACCCGTGTATACTATTTTCAGGATCGTTGCAAAAGAATTCCTTACGCGCTTTAAATTCTTTAAAAAGTTAACCGAGAAACTAGAAAAGTAATATGCAGTCGACCTTAAAATTTTTAAGCGCTCTTAAAAAGAACAATAACAGAGAATGGTTTGAAGCAAACAAAGAAAAGTACCTTGCCTCAAAAGCAGAAACAGAAGTATTGTTAGATAAACTCATTGCGGGACTTATAAAATTCGACAAACGCATTAGTAAAGACCTTATAGGGAAGGATTATATTTTTAGAATATATAAGGACGTTCGTTTTAGTAAAGACAAAATACCTTACAAAACCAATATGGGTGCAAGTATCAGTCCTGGCGGACGTAAAACGGTAATACCCGGTTATTATATTCATGTTGAACCCAACAATTGCTTTTTAGCAGGAGGTTTGTATGGCCCGGAACCCGACATGCTAAAAGCAGTAAGGCAGGAAATTGATTATAATGGTGCTAAATTTGTGAAGGTCTTAAAGAGTAAGCCGTTTAGCAATTATTATAAAGGATTAGATGATTGGGATGTTTTAAAAACGGTTCCTAAAGGGTTTGATAAGGAGAACAAGTATTTGGAATTTTTAAAAAATAGGCATTTTATAGTAAGCACAAAAATAAAGGACAAAGACCTCGAAAACCCCGCAAAGCTGCTTGCAGCCTTTAAAGCCATGTACCCCTTTTTGGAATACCTAAGGCAAGCCACAGAGAAATAATGCTAAAATTTTATCTACGAATCCAAAAAAATCACTAATTTTGGGGCTCTTAAAATGTTACGACCTTTAAATAGATCGCAACAATATGGTAGATGTAGCTCAGTTGGTTAGAGCATCGGTTTGTGGTACCGAGGGTCGTGGGTTCGAATCCCATCATTTACCCTACTAACAATTTCAAATTGTTTCAAAAGCGCCTATTCTCTTGGGGAAGTGGCGCTTTTTACATTTCCAACCTTTCTTATTATTTCATTAGAATTAGTCGAGCCTCAAAAAGTATCTTTATTATTTGGGCGCCTTATCGGGCTATCACTTCAAGCTTGTTTGTCCTTTGCTATGTTTGTCGCACTGCGGGGTCTGCGCAGAAAAAGCAAAGCCTCCTCGTAGCGCAAACATTAAGCAAAGCCCTAAACAAGGCTTTTCGTTCTATCCCGGGCGCAGCATTACGCTTTAGTTTACACTAAAAAATATCTGCCGCT